>DAOVGD010000117.1 GCA_030672555.1 Desulfobacterales bacterium | reverse complement strand
TCCTCTTCCTTTCTCTCTTTATATGCTCTTGTCTTAGCTCCTGCGCGTGGCTGCGTCACCTTGGAAAAGAGAAAAAGACCATCCGCATGGAGGTAACCGCATATTGCGCCTGTAAAAAGTGTTGCGGATGGGAGCGTAAGTGGGGATGCTGTCTCATGCCGGCGGTCTACGCCTACGGTCCGAACAAGGGGAAACGTAAACGAGTAGGAATTGCCGCAGATGGGACAAAGGCCAAAAATGGGACTATTGCAGCAGACACTTCCTTATTCCCCTTTGGAACAGAGATGTATGTCCCCGGCTATGGATGGGGCGTGGTGCACGATAGGGGGAGGGCCATAAAGGGTTATCACATAGACATCTTCTTTAGCGACCATGACGACGCCATGAAATGGGGCCGAAAATGGCTCGATGTTGTGGTGATTAGAAGATAATTGATCTTGCCATATTAAAATAAAAATTATATTATTTTTAATAAGATAGTCTTTGTATCTCAAGAGTCGTGAGTTTTCGTAACATACTGAAATAATTAAACCACAAATCATTCCCCCCTTGAGGGGGTAGGGGGGTGTTTTGATAGCATTACCAAGAGTTACACCCCCCTAATCCCCCTTACTTGCCATATGGCACAATTATAGGGGGGAATTTGAAGACTTTTTCAGAGAACTTTTGACTGTCGAGTTTGTATCAAGACGAGGTGATATTATGCCGGATAGCATATTCTTAGGCCAAAGATGGATTCAGAAACGGATTTCTGAATATTCCAAAGAACAGAAAACAATCGCTTCTCTGCGAGATAGGACAGTTACTTTTCCTGCAGAACTTTATCTTGCAGGCTTAATGCATATTTACACAGGATCGCTTTCTCTTGCGGAAATTGCCAAGGCAGCCGGTGTCCCCTTGAAAGAATTCAAACACTGGAGAACCCAGATCGACTTTATGATACTTGTGGACGCTGCGAAGGTCGATTTTTCAAACTATTTCAGACAAAAGCTTATCATCAATGAATATAAGCCGGCCGAGTACCGGTCTATTGCGGCAGAATATTCTCTGTTCGACGAGCAAGTAAGAACCCAAATACGCGCCCCTTTATTCCAAAAGATGAAGCATTTGGCCAATTCAATATCCAATTATAATAAGGTTAAACTAAAAATCGACCGATCTGACCTCAGGACCTTCAAGAAATTGTACAGCTTCTTTATGTTCGAAAAGAGTTTTCTCCCGACAACATATCAGGAAACATTACGCGAACGCTTTGATCGCGTGGCAAAAGAGATTGTGTGGTCAAGATTAGGGGTTGCCTATTCGGATACGGAACAACTCCTTGGTGATAATGCGCTCAAAAAAAACATCAAAAATTTCGTGATGGAACGGTTTTAGAATTCACTTTAATACCCAACTTTCTCCGCACCCTGTCCCGAGACCTCTGCAAAACGTCCCCTTTTTGCCCAATTTCTGCGTCCGGCTCAGATTTTAATCCTCAAAATACTCAATGTATTCCTCTGGTTAAAATCTTCGCTATCCTTGGACCTGAACAAAATTGAACACTTTTCAAAGGTCTCCCCATTTCCCCGATCCGGGGGAGACCTGCGGGCAACTGTGGTTTGCATCCGTTAAGTAACTGTGGTAATAATTTTTATCACGTATAGAAACCTACACTATTCCCAAAAGGACACACAAGACATGAAGATCGCTGTCTCTACTGACAATAACAGTATGGATGCAAATATAAGTTCCAAATTTACGAAAAGCCCCTTTTTTGCAATTATTGACGAAAAAACGCTCGAGTGTAAGTTTGTTCCCAATGAAGGAGGCCAGGGGGCAAGGAGCAGCGCAGGCATGAAAGCAGTGAGGCAGTTAAATGAAGAAGGGGTCAGCCTGATACTAACCGGAAACATGAAACCCAACCTTTATACAACCTTTCGGCAGGTGGGTATACAGGTATACATGAACGTAACCGGAACTCTCGCAGACATTATAAAAGAATTGAAGTAAGCGAGATAAGGGAATAAGCTTTGAATTTGAACAGTAAAAAAGTTATGGCGCTCCGGCGAAACGAGGAAGTGTCCAAGAAATTTGATATCCTCAAGAAAAGCCCGTGCCTTAATTGTCCTCAATATACAGAAAAGGAGATCTGTCGGCACGTAGAGTACTGTCCCAAGATTGAAGAATATCAGGAGACAGCTGCTGCACACTTCTCGCTTTTCAAAGATACAGATATACACTCAATTCTTAAGCTTTAAGTGGTGTTCAGTGACGAAAACGATGTCACGTGACAGTATAAAAAATTGGCCGAAATCGGAACGGCCCCGAGAACTCCTTTTGGATAAGGGGCCTGAATACGTTTCAGATGCAGGGCTGGTTGCCATATTACTTCGAACCGGCACTCAAGGAAAAGACGCGGTCTCTTTGAGCCGTCATCTATTGCACAATTTTAATGGACTGAGAGGACTCCTTCACGCAACTAAAAAAGACCTAAAAGCTATAAAAGGACTGGGACCTGCCAAGATTTCACAACTTCTCGCCGTAACTGAACTTGTCAAACGACAGTTAAAAGAGAAACTGATCGATCGGGTCAAGGCACAAGGCCCTGAAGATGTAGCCGAGTATCTCTCTTTATCAATGGCAAACCTAAAAGAAGAAGTGTTCAAGGTTATCTATATGAACAACGCCAACCTCATACTGTCTGCTGAAGTTCTATTCAAAGGAACGATAAACCAATCTGTAGCATACCCACGCGAGATCATAAAACGTGCCTTTGAATTAAATGCCTCCTCGCTCATATTCGCCCACAATCACCCCTCTGGAGAATCGGGTCCCAGCAAGCAAGATATTTCCCTGACCCGAAAATTAGTCGACGCCTGTCGTGCAGTAGACCTGAACCCTCTTGATCATATTATCATTACTTCTGGCGGATATTTTTCCTTCAAAGAACACAATATGCTTGATTAAAAAACAGGGATGGACACAAATCAGGAGCACATGCCATGATTCTTATACTTAAAAAGAAAATTTCTCCGGAGGAAAAAAAGCACATCAAAGAGGTCCTAAGTGCGGATGGCTGTATTATCCGTGAGATCGAGGGTACAGAAGAGACGATCATCGGGGCCGTTGGCAGGGTAAGGAGGGATCTGCGGTATTACCAACTCCTTCCCGGGGTGGCCAAAGTAGTCCCTATCTCTAAACCGTACAAGCTGGTCAGCCGCGAAATTCACCCGGACGATACCCTGGTCCGTGTGGGGAATGTGGTTGTCGGCGGCGACCGGATTGTAGTCATTGCAGGCCCTTGTGCGGTTGAAAGCCGGCAGCAGGCAATGACCATCGCCAAGAAGGTCAGGAGATATGGAGCGGTGATGTTTCGAGGTGGTGCATTCAAGCCCCGCACCTCTCCTTATGCTTTTCAAGGACTGGAAGAAGAAGGATTGAAAATTCTTGCTGAGGTACGACAGGAAACCGGCCTTAGGATTGTAACGGAGATGACCTCACCCACTCAGGCTGACCTTATGATGAAATATGTGGACGTCATCCAGATCGGTGCGCGAAACATGCAAAACTTTGAGCTCCTCAAAACGGCGGGGAGAACGGGGATGCCGATCCTCCTTAAAAGAGGACTTGCTGCCACCATTAAAGAGTGGCTCATGGCAGCCGAATATATTCTGTCTGAGGGAAACAATAACGTCATACTGTGCGAACGCGGTATCCGCACCTTTGAGACCTTTACCCGCAACACCTTGGACCTCACGGCCGTGCCTGTCATCAAAAAACTCTCACACCTTCCGGTTATCATCGATCCAAGCCACGCCACCGGACTTCGGGACAAGGTAAGCCCTATGGCACGGGCGGCTATTGCCGCCGGTGCAGACGGATTGATCGTAGAGGTTCATCATGACCCTGAAAAGGCTCTTTCAGACGGCCCACAAAGCCTGTATCCGGAACAGTTTGAAAAGTTAATGCGCGATATCTATGTCATAGCGCCGGTCGTAGGAAAGCAAGTCGATTTTTCTTATCTTGACAAAGGACCTGCTGTTGAAAAAACGGGCGTAGCGACACAACCCGGAAAAGCCAAGGCCGTCGTATTTCTCGGGGAGTATGGAAACTACAGCCATAAGGCCTGCACGCAATTTTTCGGTGAATCAGACACCATGTCCATGGCCCCGAAGCCCTCCTTTAGAGACGTGTTTGAGTCGGTTAAAGATGGGGCCGCGGATTGTGGGGTGGTGCCGCTGGAGAATTCCTTAACCGGCAGCATACACGATAATTATGACTTCTTGCTTGAATACGATGTCAAGATCGTAGGAGAAATTGTTCTCCGGATCGTGCACAATCTTGTTGTGCACCCAGGGACAAAGATAGATGATATACGACGCGTATTTTCGCATCCGCAAGGGTTCCAGCAATGCCACGAGTTTTTGAAACGACAGGACAACTGGGAAATGATTTCCGTAACGGATACCGCGACCGGGGTAAAAAGGATTGCAGAAAGTGGTGACCGCTCAGCAGCAGCCATTGCCGGCAAGAAGGCTGCTGACCTCTATGGAATGGAAGTCCTCAAGGAAGGGATAGAGACCAACCCCAGAAATTTCACCCGGTTCGTAGTAATCGCCAAAGAGAAGAGAGATAAGAGGCCGGGAAAAAAGTCCTCCCTGATCTATGCCACCGGAAATGTTCCAGGGGCGTTGTTCGAAACTTTGAAGATATTTTCAGACAATGGAATCAACCTGGTCAAATTAGAGTCCCACCCTATTCCGGGAAAGCCTTGGGAATACATGTTCTATGTCGACCTTGAGGCTGATGTCGATGCTACGGAATTCAGACCGGTACTCGATCAGCTAAAGGAAAAGACCGAATACCTGAAGGTGTTGGGGAGCTATTGACGAATCGGTCGGCAGCGTTTATACTGTTTTTATCTTAAATGAGCCCTCGAAGGGCTTTTGCATCCTACGAAGGGAGGTATAATTATGGAAGGGCAACATGAACACGAACATGTACACGGGCATAAACACAGTCATGTTCACTCTCACGAGCATTCTCACGGGGACATGAAGCACAGCCATGAGCACACTCATACTCACACGCATGACCATCTCCACGAGCACAGCCATGAGCACACTCACAGTGGTGATGCCCATGTGCACGACCATGAACACATGGGAGAACACGGGCCGCACGATCATTACCATCCTATGCATGACGCAGAAATTCATGATCATGCTCATTAAAAAATGAATCTTGCTCGGCTCAATGATAAAGAGGGGGTAAGCCGCAAAGCGATTAAGAGGAAGGCGAGATGATAGACAGCTATAGTTTTGGCTCAATTACAGTCAATGGCGTCACATACCGCTCTGATATCAAGCTTCTCAACGATCTGATCATTCCCAACTGGTGGCGGTCTACCGGCCATAAGGTTACACTGTCTGAGATCTCCGACATACTTACCGATGATGTCGAAGTGTGTGTAATAGGCCAGGGCGCTTCGGGCCTGATGCAGCTTGCCGCCGACATTGCCCCTGCATTGGATGAACGAGACATACTTCTTGTTGCCCAGAGGTCAGACCTTGCTGCAAAGACATACAATGAGCATGTCCGTGCAGGCAGGTGTGTGGCTGCTGCCTTTCACCTTACATGTTGACTGTTCTCTCCTCATAGACCGGGATCAAAACAACAAATGAAGAAAGCGGGCTTTTCGCTATCAGCCATTATCCAAGGCCAAGTCATTCTCTCACATAACATATTGAAACAACATTTATTTATGCAAATTTTCAGATTCTCACGCAAAGGCGCCAAGCTCGCAAAGAAAAAAATAAAACTTAGCGTCTTTGCGCCTTTGCGTGAGGCAATAT
>DAOVGD010000001.1 GCA_030672555.1 Desulfobacterales bacterium | reverse complement strand
GTATCAGAAACAGCCCTTGCATGGATACAAGACTATTGTGAAAAAATAACGCCTTGATTTAGTAAAAAAGCTTTCTTCCTTTGCTATGAGCTAACGCGATTTCCCTCTTGCAAACAAGCCGTAATAATTCTATATTAATTTTTTTGGGAAAGTTGAGTTGTAAGTATAATTCCCCCTTCCCCTAACCCCCTCCCACCCCCGCACGCGGGATCTACGACAGGGGAGGGGGAAGTTTGTGGCTGGACACGAGCTAACTTGTTATGACAAATAACATACGATCTTTTATAGCGATTGAACTTCCGGGTCAGATTATTGAGGCAATCAAAAAATTACAGGAAGATCTTCGTAAATATGGATTAGGCATACGATGGGTTAAGCCCGAAAATATTCATTTGACGCTCAAGTTCCTGGGGAATATATCAGAAAAGGATGTGGAACCGATCGCAGGTGTGTTAAAGACCGCGGCCGATACCACGGCGCCTTTCCATCTAAGGGGACAAGGGCTCGGAATATTCCCCGGAATCAGCCGTCCGCGGGTTGTCTGGGTTGGGATGTCGGGTGATGTGGAGCCACTTGAGCAATTCCAGCTCAATGTTGAAGAGGGTTTGGAACAACTCGGATTCCCAAAAGAAAAACGACCGTTTCGAACTCATCTGACACTGGGACGTGTAAAAGGAAAAGTAGAGAAGCGAATTTTGTTGGAAGCAATCGAACAGCTCGGCAATTTTGAGTCGGATTCGTTTACAGCGGACTCAATAATACTGTTTCGCAGCGAGTTGCGGCGAGACGGGGCGGTCTATACGAAACTGGCTGAGATACCTTTTTTGTAACTGCTTATCTCACCGCAAAGAGCGCAAAGTTTCAAAAACCAGTGAGAATTCTTTTTATTTTATTTTTTTCAGGTTCTCCTTTGCGTCCTTTGCGTCTTTGCGGTAAACTATTATCCCGAATAAAGTATGAGGAGAAACAACAATGAGTATTTCCGCAGATAAGGCAAAGGCTGTAGAGGTGGCAATGGGGCAGATCGAACGCCAATTTGGCAAGGGTTCTATCATGAGACTGGGCAGCGCTGATATCCCGGAGATCCCTATCATTCCTACAGGTTCGATCGCCTTGGACAGAGCCCTCGGGGTAGGGGGCATACCGCGGGGACGGGTCATAGAGATATTCGGGCCGGAATCTTCCGGCAAGACCACCCTGGCTCTTCATATTGTGGCAGAGGCCCAAAAAAAGGGGGGTATCGCAGCCTTTATCGACGCGGAACACGCCCTTGATATTATGTATGCCAAAAGATTGGGGGTCCATGCCGACGATCTTTTGGTCTCTCAGCCGGATTCAGGAGAACAGGCGCTCGACATCGCCGAACTCCTGGTTCGGAGCGGGGCCTTGGACGTATTGGTCATAGATTCTGTGGCCGCCCTGGTCCCAAGGGCGGAAATCGAAGGAGAGATGGGAGACATCCAGGTCGGCCTTCAGGCCCGCCTAATGTCCAAGGCGCTCCGCAAGCTAACATCCACGGTCAGTAAGTCCTTGACATCGCTGATATTTATCAACCAGATCAGGATGAAGATAGGGGTGATGTTCGGGAACCCGGAAACCACTACCGGCGGAAATGCCCTTAAATTCTATTCTTCTGTGCGGATCGATATCCGGAGGATAGGGAATATCAAAGATGGAGACCAGGTCATCGGAAGCCGAACCCGCGCCCGTGTGGTCAAAAACAAGATAGCCCCTCCGTTCAAGGAAGCAGAATTCGATATCATGTACGGCGAGGGGATATCAAAAACAGGGGACCTCCTTGACATGGGAGTCGCAAACGGTATTGTTGATAAAAGCGGGGCGTGGTATTCATTTGAAAAAGAGCGGATGGGCCAGGGAAGAGAAAACGTAAAACGATTTTTGGCGGAAAATCCGGAGACTTTCGACAAGATATCAACAGCGGTAAAGCACGCCATAGGGCTTGCTCCAAAACAGGATAATCAAAAAGAAAAGAAGAAAAAAGAGACAGCATGACATCAAGCGAACTGAGAGAAAAATTTTTAACCTTCTTCAAAGAAAAAGATCATCGGATCGTAAAAAGCTCATCCCTGCTCCCTCACGATGATCCAACACTCCTCTTTACTAACGCAGGGATGGTGCAATTTAAGAGGACCTTTTTAGGGGAAGAAAAACGCGACTACGTGCGCGCTACCACTTCCCAGAAATGCGTCCGGGCCGGGGGAAAGCATAATGATCTGGAAAACGTGGGGCGCACGGGGAGACACCACACCTTTTTTGAGATGTTGGGGAATTTCTCCTTTGGGGACTATTTTAAAGAAAAGGCCATAGAATTTGCCTGGGATCTCCTGATCAACGGCTACGGCCTTCCGGCGGAAAAGCTCTGGATATCTGTCTTTAAAGAAGACGATGAAGCATATCAGATATGGCATAAAGACATAGGTGTCTCAGAAGATCGAATCGTTCGCCTCGGTGAAAAGGACAACTTCTGGTCCATGGGAGATACAGGCCCATGCGGTCCCTGTTCGGAAATCCTGATCGACCAGGGGGAATCGTTTAGCTGCGGAAAGCCCGACTGCAAGGTGGGATGCGATTGCGATCGCTACCTGGAGCTTTGGAATCTGGTCTTTATGCAATTTAACCGGGATGAATCAGGTGAAATGAAACCGCTTCCCAGACCGAGTATCGACACCGGGATGGGACTGGAGCGGATAGCGGCAGTGACCCAGGGGGGGGCTACCAATTATGATACTGACCTGTTTCATCCGATTATAAGGGCTGTGGAGGAGTTGTCTGGCCAGGCTTATGGGAGCGCAAAAGCATCTGATATCTCCATCAAAGTAGTGGCGGATCACAGCCGTGCGGCCGCGTTTTTGATCGGCGATGGAATTTTGCCTTCAAACGAAGGGCGTGGTTATGTCCTGCGCCGCATACTCCGAAGAGCCATACGACATGGCCGTTCTCTTGGTATGACCCGTCCCTTTCTCCACAAAACATCGCATGCAGTCATGCAGGTGATGTCAGACGCATATCCTGAGCTTCCGGACGCAAGCACCTATATACAAAAGGTAATCATAAACGAAGAAGAACGTTTTATCGGGACCCTTGACCACGGTCTAAAGGTCCTGGATGAAGCGCTGCAGGAGTTAAAGGCAAGGGGCGGAACTCAGGTCCCAGGAGACCTTATTTTCAAGCTGTACGACACGTATGGGTTCCCGGCCGACATTGTTCAGGACGTAGTCCGGGATGACGGGATAACCCTTGACACGGAAGGGTTTCAGGCGGCAATGGAACATCAGCGAGCCCGTTCCCGTCTATCTTGGAAAGGTACCGGGCAATGGGACACAGAAGCATATAAGACGCTTTCCGGTCAAGGGGTTAAAATAGGTTTTAAGGGATACGAGGCCCTGCAATCTGATTCAGAGGTGCTCCTTCTGTTAAAGAATGGCAATGAAGTAACAGGTGTAGATGAAGGAGACATTGTTGAGCTTGTGGCGGCCGCGACACCATTTTATGGTGAGGCTGGAGGCCAGGCAGGTGACCAGGGTATTATCACAGGTGAAAACGGTAAGATAGAGGTACTGGAAACCCTGAAGGATCCAACCGGAATTATTATTCATAAAGGTAGGGTAGTTTCCGGTTCCATCAAAAAAGGAGAGACCGTAACGCTCTCTGTGGATGAAGAAAAACGCACGGCCACCGCATTGAATCACACGGCTACGCACATACTCCACACTGTTCTCAAACGCGTTCTCGGAGACCATGTAAAACAGGCGGGTTCTCTGGTGGCGCCTGATCGGTTCCGTTTCGACTTTACACATTTTTCGGCGCTGGATGAGGAGACAATTCTAAAAATAGAAACCCTGGTCAATGGGGAGATCCGCAGAAATACTCCTATTACTGTAAATGAGATGGATGCCGAGGCTGCTCAAAAGACAGGCGCTATCGCGCTGTTTGAAGAAAAATACGGCGATCGCGTGCGTGTTGTCTCTATTGGAGATTTCAGCAAAGAACTATGCGGCGGAACCCATACGAAACGCACAGGCGACATAGGTATCTTCAAGATATTGTCTGAGGCAAGCGTTGCAGCAGGGATACGGAGGATTGAGGCAATAACGGGCAAGGCTGCTTTAGGATATGTGCTTGAGACCACCACAACGCTCAACAATTTAGCACGGACGCTGAAGGCACGACCGGAAGATCTTAAAGACAGAATCGACAAGTTGATTACCCAACAAAAGACTCTTGAAAAGGAGATAGAAGCGCTAAAAGCAAGAGAACTGTCTCAAGAATCGGACCGATTTGCCGAGGCTTTGAAAACTGTAAACGGGATACAGGTCTTGGCCAAGGTAGTTGCAGCCGAAACACCGTCAGCTCTTCGCGATTTAGCCGACAGAGCAAAGGACAGGATAAAATCGGGCATTATCGTCCTGGGAAGCGCTGTAGATTCCAAGGCGCTCCTGGTTGCGGTTGTAACGAAAGACCACTTAAACCGCTACCACGCAGGCAAAATCATAAAAAAGATCGCACCCATCATAGGGGGAGGTGGCGGAGGACGCCCTGATATGGCCCAGGCCGGAGGAAGTAAGCCGGAACAGCTTTCTGATGCCATGGATAAGGTCTATGAGGTGGTTGCCCAAACAACCTGATCTTCCCCTTTTTTTCTCTTTATAACATCCCCTATAATATACGCCTTTTCCTGCATACCTTCGAGGCGTAACACAATATCTTGGGCATCGGATTCAGGCACGATTGCAATGAGTCCGACACCGCAATTAAAGGTTCGCAACATCTCTTCTTGAGACACGTTCCCACCCTCCTCTAAAAAGGTAAAAATAGGAGGGATCTCCCAACTCCCTTTGATAATCCTTGCCGCACACGACTTGGGAAGAATACGCGGGAGATTTTCCACAATGCCCCCGCCTGTAATGTGAGCAAATCCATGGACTGGAAAACCACGGAGGAGATTCTTGATTATTACCGAGTAGATCTTTGTCGGTCGCAATAGCTCTTCGCCGAGCGTTGTGCCCAATATATCTATATTCTGCTCTATCTTTAACTTGAGCTTATCGAAACAGATCTTTCTTACCAACGAATAGCCATTGCTGTGAAGGCCGCTCGAGGCGATTCCGATCAGTTTATGCCCTACACCGATTTCCGCCCCGTCCACTATCTTATTATTATCGGCAATCCCTACAACAAACCCGGCAAGATCATACTCGTCCTCATGATATATGTCAGGCATCTCAGCGGTTTCTCCTCCTATAAGGGCGCATTCGGACTGTTTACATCCTTCCACAATTCCCGTGACAATCGCCTCCGCCTTTTTGGGGACCAGCTTTCCCATTGAAATATAATCCAGAAAAAAGAGGGGCTCAGCGCCCTGGACCGCGATATCGTTTACTGACATGGCCACCAGATCAATTCCAATGGTATCGTGTCTATCCATCATGAAAGCAATCTTCAGCTTGGTGCCCACTCCATCGGTAGAAGCAACCAAAACAGGTCTTTCATATCCTGACGAATTCAGAGAGAAAAACCCCCCAAAACCGCCTATATCCGAGATTACACCAGGGCGATGCGTCTTTTTGACCAGTGGTTTAATAGCGTTAATAAAACTATTTGCCGCATCCAGATCCACGCCGGCATCAGCATATGTAAGCGATTTCTTCATAATACCACCTTAGTTA
>DAOVGD010000044.1 GCA_030672555.1 Desulfobacterales bacterium | reverse complement strand
TACGGTTGAGTCCGCATTAAGTGGTGTAGGTGATCTTATCGCTGACGCCAAGGTATTATGTATTCAGATGGCAAATGCTACAATAGGACCTGGTGAACGGCTAAGTGCGGCGACCTCTGTTCAACACTATCTGGAAGAGTTAAAGGCCTTGGCCAATACCGATGTCAACGGCAGATATATATTCGCGGGAACAAAAACAGATACAGCTCCTTTTGACTTTGATGCCATCGGCGGTGATTACACCGGCGATAATAATCCCTTTTCGGTAAAGATCGGGAAGAACATGAATATCGAGGTGGGAAGAGATGGCCAGGCAGTATTCGGGACCCGGGGGCAGCCTGACGATATATTCAAAACTCTGTTTGATCTAAAGACTGCGCTGGAGGGCAACGATATAAGTGGAATTGAAACGCAGATGGGCCTATTGGACAACCACTTTGATAAAATAACTACAACAATTTCCGATACCGGACAAAAAGAGATACGCCTTGATATTAGAAAGGGAATTATTAGTGATCTCGATTTTGCTTACACTGAAAGACTGTCAAAGCTCGAAGATGCTGACATGATTGAGGCTATTATGGAGCTGAAGAAGAAGGAGGCGACCTATCAGGCTGCTTTGGCAGCGGCCGGCAAGGTTATGCAGATAAGTTTAGTTGATTATATATAATGCGCCAGGGAGGGTGCCGATGCTTATTCTGACAAGGAAGTTGGGAGAACAAATAACCATTGGAGACGATATCGTAATAAGGGTTGTCGATATCAAGGGAGGGCAGGTCAAGCTCGGGATCGAGGCCCCCCGACATATAGAGGTACACCGAGAAGAGATATATGAGAGGATTAAAAAGGAAAACTTGCTTGCTGCTCAGATTGCGTCGTCTGACCTGTTGGACGCAGCGGATCTGTTGACATCGGGCAAGAATAAGTAATTTCCTGGTATAGAGCGTTTGAAGTCAAGCCGTCCTATCATGAATGGTTCTGGATGGGCAGCGCTCTTAATAGTAATTAAATTATCGCGGACACTATTGGCAGCGGGAAAGGATAATAGAATTGAAAATTGAAACCACTCGGTTCGGAGAAATAGAGATAGAAGAGGAAAAGATCATCACCATGCCTCTGGGGCTTCTTGGATTTCCGGAAAACAAGAGGTTTGTACTATTCCAGCACAAAGAAAATTCCCCCTTTTTTTGGTATCAGTCATTAGATGACCCCGGTTTGGCCTTTGTTATCACTAACCCCATCCTTTTTAAACCTGATTATCAGGTAAATTCAGAAGCTGTCCTCCGTGATATGAAATGGTTTGATGAACCAGCCTTGGATCTGTTTGTTATTGTAACGATTCCTCAAGGAAGACCACAGGACATGACCGCAAACCTTGTCGGCCCCATCCTGGTTAACCTCGACACACAAGAGGCCGTCCAGATGATCATAGCCGACACTTCCTATACCCACAAATACCCACTTTTAGAGCCAAGGGCAGAGAACCAAGAGCAGAGAGTTTCGTAGAGGAATTATTTTATTGGCTCCTTGGGAGAGAAGGAAAGACAGGGTAGCGCTGAACTTTTCTTCACCAGTTCCGATGGGATACATTTCGACTTGAATTTTAGCGCGCGACATCCATAGGGGAATCGTTGTTCCCATGTTATGTAAAAATACTTACATTTATAACAATTAACTTTTTTAGACACCGGGACTAAATACTCTATGCATTTTCTCCTAATTCTTTCAACGCTGCTATTGCCTCCGGAAAACCTTCGTAAAGCTCAAGGGCTTTTTTAAAATATTTTATTGCATCCTTTTTACGTCCCCACTCCTGATATGCACGCCCTATATTAAATAGAACATATTCATTTTCCGGATCGATCTCCAATGCCTTTTTATACTCTGTAATTGCTTCGTTATATTTCTTTTGTTTTCGGAGAGCGATACCGAGCCGGTTATAGACATGAATATTTTCGGGGTTGAGATCAAGACTCGATTGGAACGCTTCAGTGGCGTCTTCAGAATAACCGGTTTCTAAGAATGCCTCTCCAATTTCGGTCAATCTTTCGGCATTATCGGGTTCCAGTTTGACCGCCTTATCAAAAGCTTCTTTTGCCTTTTGGGATTCTCCCATCGTTAGTTGGATTTTCCCAAGTTGCACATTTCTATCCGGATTCTTAGGGCTAATCTTGAGGGCAGCCTCAATGTGTTTCAATGCCTTTTGGGAGTCTTCCGCCTTTTCGTAAATCTTTGCTAAGCATTCATGTGCCTTGATGAACTTGGGGCTTAGCTCCAAAGCTTTTTGGTAGGCGCTTTGAGCTGCATCCATATTGTTTTTTTCCTCATATATTTGTCCTATCGCATGATAGGTACGTGGAGAATTAGGAGCTATCCCCAGAATATTCTGGAAAGTCGTCAGCGCCTGGTCATACTGTCTAACATTGAACAGCGTCATCCCCAATTGAAACTTGGTTTCTAATTCATCGGGATTTTTCCTTTTTTCAAGAATGCCTTCCATCTGATTATGGAGTGTCTCAGGAATGAAGGGTTTGATAATATACCCATCCAAACCCGTCTCAGCCGCTTCGGCAACAGTGCTTTCTTCCACTTCTGCTGTGACCATCAGAAAAGGGATGGGTTTCAGAGTTTCATCCGACCTCATTTTTTTCAAAACCTCTATTCCTTTCATACGTGGCATATTCCAATCACAGATCACAAAATCGAACTTGTGACTCATGAGAAGTTTCATGGCGGTATCACCATCATCAGCATCTCGAATATTTTTATAGCCGATCTGACGAAGCATATTTGCTATGGTACGACGCATATTTGGTTTGTCATCGACGATCAAAATTTTGAGATCTTTTCTTGAACTCATCCGCTACTCCTTATTTATTATTGTGGCCGGCGGCAGGCATTAAGAATGAAAACGTGGCCCCTTTTCCTTTTTTACTGGTTAACCATATCTTTCCTTTATGGGCCGTAACGGCCATTCGGCAGAAGGTGAGGCCCAGTCCCGTGCTTGTGGCATTGAAATCTTGAGCAACCTCGAACTTCTTGAATATTGTCTTTTGTGCCTCTTTTGAAACTCCACATCCGTTATCCGCGACATCTATACGAACCAGCTTTGCGTTTTTGTCATGTGAGATGCCAATTTTAATCCACCCACCTTCTGAAGTGTAGGTAATCGCATTGGTGAGAAGATTAGACATGATCCGGCCGAATATGTTTTTATCGGCTTCAATAATAGGTGAATTATCTTCAGTGACAAAGGCTTCTACGGAAATATTTTTTAATAGGGAAATCGCCCTTACCTTTGAAATAGATTCTTGGACTGCCTCTAGGGCATTGAACCGCTCTTTTTTTATAGTAAGTTTTCTTTTTTCCATACGGGTAATATCGAGCAGGTTGGATATCATACGGAACATCTCTTCCGCGCCGAGAATTGCCGACTCAAGATATTCCTGCTCAGAATCCGAAAACGCGGCGACTTTTAATAGATCCAAGTTGGCCAGGATTTCAAAGAGGGGGCCTTTTAGATCGTGGATAACCATGTTGGTGAGATCTTGTTTGAGTTTCTCCAGCTTACGTAGTTTGCGGTTTACCGCTTCAAGCCGTGTCTTCTTTGAATGGAGCGCGTCATAGGCGGCCTTAAGCTCACCTGTCTGATCAGCCACCTGTTTTTGCAATTCTTCATTATAATGCTCCAGCCTTTTCTCTAAATTTCTCTGTTGAGTAATATTCCGTTGTATTACAAGGACGTGTTCAAAGTAAGCAGAAGCGCCCTTAATAGGTAGCACATGGATTTCAAAGTAAACAGGTTTTCCCGCGGTTTCACTCCGCGTGACAAAAAGATCTGCCTGGCCGGCGTTAAATACGGTATTCGCGAAACAGTCATCATTATCCGGATGACAATCCTTCTTTGTGCATGCTCCTAATTCATAGCATTTAGAACCGACTATTGCTGTGGGACTAAGACCGATGCGATTGGCAAAGGCCTTGTTTGTCGAACGGATATTGAAGTTGCGATCCACAGAAAAAACACCGTCCGGGATTGCGTCAAAATCCGACCGGAATTTGTCCCGGCTTTTCTTAATAATTCGATTCCATGGGGTTTCTTCCTCTTTCATTGCATGAATCTCCTTCACATAAGGTCTTTAAAGAGTTAGTCGCGGTCATTTTTAACAACGAATGCGTGTACAAGCGCTTATTCTTCTTATCGTATTCTTGTAGCGGTTCTTTAGGATTTTAGTATAGGATTCAAATGAAATATGGCGTTCAAATACCTTGACAAAATTGTCATATTCCTATAACAGGAGAGGCGGTCAGCTCGAGACTCTTTAAGAAATCATAAAAGCTCGTATTGTTTACAATTAACGCTATCTATAAATAAGAGACCTTGGTCTCAAAAAGTGAAAGGAGAGAGCGCATATGAACATTTTGATTTTTGGAGCAAATGGCGGCGGGAAAGGCACACAGGGAGCAATTGCAAAACAAAAGTACAACCTTGCTCATGTTGAATCAGGCGCAATTTTTAGGGAAAATATCAAAGGTGGAACGGAATTGGGCGCCAAGGCGAAAGGTTTTATTGACAAAGGGGAGTTGGTTCCGGATGAGATTACCATCCCAATGATTCTTGATCGGCTGAAACAGGATGATTGCAAGGGCGGCTGGCTTCTGGACGGCTTCCCGAGAAACAAAAACCAGGCGATAAAATTAGATGAAGCCCTTAAGGCAGAGGGCATGCCCCTTGATGTAGTTATTGATCTTATTCTTGATCGGCAAACCGCCAAGAATAGAATTATGGGGCGTCGTCTTTGTGCGAATGATAACAACCACCCGAACAATATCTATATTGATGCCATCAAGCCGAATGGCGACAAGTGCCGCGTTTGTGGAGGAGATCTTAGCGCCCGTGCCGATGATCAGGATGAGGCGGCGATTGACAAGCGTCATGCGATATACTACGATACAGAAACAGGCACCATGTCGGCAGTCAATTATTTTAAGAACCTTGCCAAAGAGTCCGGCGGCAAGCTGAAGATCATCGAGCTTGACGGAAAACCGGGCATAAAAGAGGTTTCTGAAGAGCTTATGTCAAAGCTATAAATAAAAAGGAGGGATTCGTTTCCCCCTTAAGCATATTAAGTGCCTAAAGTGAGCTAAGGTGTGAAGTGCAGTTAAGGTACTTGCCCAATCTATATGCCTGCCCGCCTCGCCTGACCGAAAGCGATGGCGGGCAGGCATCTTTTGACTTTAGTTCACTTTTAACTTTAGTTTTCTTCAATCTTATCTTATGCTTAATTATCTCATTCGGCGACTCCTTCAAAACATCCCCATACTTTTCGGAATCACCCTTATATCTTTTTTCATCATTCACTTAGCTCCTGGAAGCCCAATCGGTCTTACTTTAAATCCCAAGGCCTCTCCCAAGATCATTGAACAGATGGAGAAGAACTATGATCTGGACAAGCCTCTCCTGGTTCAGTACGGGCTCTGGTTGAAAAAACTTTTTACAGGGAAATTATATTCGTTCAAAGACGGCAAACCTGTGCTGGAGAAGATCGCAGAAAGGATCCCTGCCACACTCTTACTGAACGTGGTGGCCACATTGATTATCTTTTCTGTTGCTATTCCTCTTGGGGTATTTTCCGCCACCCGAAGATATTCATGGTTCGACAATCTGACTACCTTTGGGGCATATCTCGGCATTTCGATTCCGAGTTTCTGGCTCGCTTACCTCCTGATACTCGGAACTGTAAAGTGCTTTGGATATCCGGTGCTTGGCATGCGGTCATTTGCTGTAGAAAATAATACAATAATTACCTTTGTCCTTGACCATCTTTGGCATCTGATGCTTCCTTCTATTATCCTGGCAGTGGGCGGTATAGCGGCAATATCCCGCTATACACGATCCAGTATGCTCGAAGTCATCCAGCAGGACTACATTCGAACGGCTCGGGCAAAAGGGCTTTCAGAGGATGATATTTACTACAAGCATGCCCTTCGTAATGCGCTACTGCCGATTGTGACTATATTCGGTTTTTTGGTTCCGACACTGATCAGTGGCTCGGTTATCATTGAAACCGTTTTCGCGTGGCCTGGAATTGGAAGACTTGCTTACCAGGCTGTGCTGTCAAGAGATTATTCAGTAGTAATGACGATATTGACCTTTTCAGCTGCCCTGACTCTGATCGGTAACATGCTGGCGGATGTTTTGTATGCGGTGGTAGACCCACGAATCCGCTATTAGTTTTCGGCTGAGAGTGGCAGATGTGGTCCACGTTTCATTTCACGCAAAGGCGCAAAGGACGCCATGAATAAGCTTTTAACATTATAAATCCGAAATTCGAAACAATGACCAAAATCCAAATGTTTGAATGCCCAAAACAGTGGCATGCTACCTATCCGTTGAGAATATCTGTTTAGAACATTTGGTCATTGGCCATTCGAATTTGCCCGCCCTGGCGCTGTGTGCTCGAATCAGTCTACTAAGCCTGTAGACCAGGTCTGGGCCGGGGTTTCGAATTTCGTGCTTCGAATTTCGGATTTGCCCCTTTTCAAGAGCTTGCGATCTTTGTGCCTGTGAACTATTACACAAAAGCTAATAACCTATCCTACTATCAGCTATGAGCTAATTTTATGTTCTGGCACTATTTTTTGAAAAATAAGCTGGCGATTGCGGGAGGGTTCTGTATCTTCCTCGTATTCTTGATTGCCTTTTTGGCTCCTCTCCTTTCCCCTTACGATCCCGAAGCGATATCGGTTTCTGAAAAGCTGACACCTCCTTCATGGACGCATCAGTTAGGCACAGACCACCTGGGTAGAGATGTCTTCAGCCGTATGCTCCACGGCGCAAGGATTTCCCTTTTGGTGGGATTTGTGGCGGTGGGGCTATCTATGTTGATCGGAATCTTTGTCGGTGCAGTGGCGGGCTATTACGGTAAATGGGTTGATACTGTCCTGATGAGATTCGTAGATGTTATGATGTGTTTTCCGAGCTTTTTTCTTATCCTTACCATTATTGCCCTTCTTGGTCCGAATATCATCAATGTTATGGTCGTGATCGGTATTACCAGTTGGATGGGCACCGCGCGTTTTGTCAGGGCCGAGTTCCTTAGTTTGAGAGAAAGAGATTTTGTCCGGGCAGCCCGCGCCCTTGGCGCCCGGGACAGCAGGATCATTTTTTATCATCTACTTCCCAATGCCCTTGCACCGGTCTTTGTCGCCGCGACACTTGATGTTGC
>DAOVGD010000049.1 GCA_030672555.1 Desulfobacterales bacterium | reverse complement strand
TTTAAGCCGATCGAGAATCTTGGGAGCAATCCCCCCGCCAAGATAGATCCCTCCTACGGTCATCCCCTTAAGGGCAAAATTCCCGGCTTCTGCTCCGCATATGGAAACAAAGAGGTCAAGGGCCTTCTCACACAGCCTGTTTTTTGCATTCAAGGCCAGCTCGGAGATAACCCGGGCCTTTTCTCGCGATGGCGCTTGAACCACCTCTGTCGGTTCCGCGCCCTTTGTCCTTGTTTTAAGAAAGTCATAGATCTGCACAAGCCCCGGCCCTGAAAGTATTCTTTCCACACTCACATGCTGTTGTCCCTGGCGCACCCACTGCCATAATTCCACTTCCAATGAGCTGGTCTGAGGAAAGTCCGCATGTCCCCCTTCCGTGGGCATGGGGTGGTATGAACCTCCATCCCAATATAAAAACGCCTCGCCAAGACCGGTACCCGGCGCCACCACACCAATGGTTCCCCTACGCCGAACTCCTCTGTTCAACGTAACCAGTTCCGACGACTTCAAAAATGGGACCGCATATGCCGTAGCCGCCAGGTCGTTGAGCAGACTGACTCGATCTAAACCCAATAAATTTTGTAACCGCGCTTCTTCTATAATCCACGGAAGGTTTGTGGTAACGCATCTTCCGTTTATCACAGGGCCGGCAACCGCAAAGGAGGCACAATCCGGACAAACAGGGTGGGTGAATAAGAACCGATCCAATATCGACTCCAGATCGGGGAAATCCCGGCTCACATAGCTCTTCATTATCCTCAAGCGGGGACGTCTTACCTGAAGACTAAAAATCCCAAGGTTTACCTTGGTGCCACCGATATCTCCTGCAAGTATCAACGTCATGAGGCTTAAGCCAGTTCCTTTCCTTCAATCCCCCAATCCCTCAATTCCTAAATCCCTAAATTCCTAAATTCCTAAATCCCTAAATTATTGACATACCCCACATACGTTGCATTGTCCAGGCTGACAGACCGGAGCGGTCTTTCCCTGGAGAGCCCTTTCATATTCTTTGAGCAGGAACGATTTTTTGATACCATGGTCGATAAAGTCCCATGGCAGTATTTCATCGAATCTTCGTTCTCTTCGGACATAAAAATCAGGGTTGAGGGGAAAGGCCTTCAAGCTTTGGGGCCAATTACCCTTATTTTGATGCACCATCTCCAGAAGCCCGGCAATACGGCGATCTCCTCTGGAAAGAAGCGCCTGGATATATGCCCATTTGGGAATATCCGCATGCACACGCACATTTGCCACCTTCTTCAGACCATCCTTAACCAACCTGATCTTTTCTTTCAGAGACCGGGTCTCTTCAAAAGGGACCCACTGAAACGGCGTATGAGGTTTGGGAACAAAACAATTCAAGCTGACTGTGATATGACCGATCCGTTTCTTTCCGCGACTCGTTTTAAGGAAACGGTGTTTGACCCTTTTGCACAGATCTACGATCTCTTTTACATCATCATGTGTTTCTGTGGGGAGTCCGACCATGAAATATAGCTTGAGATTAGGTATGCCGT
This sequence comes from Desulfobacterales bacterium, assembly GCA_030672555.1. GTDB lineage: Bacteria > Desulfobacterota > Desulfobacteria > Desulfobacterales. The sequence goes on along the minus strand of DAOVGD010000049.1, from coordinate 2,476 downwards.
GCGAGACCAGGAGATCCGCAGCATTAAGTATGTGCTCTTCGGTAATCCCCTTGTTAATTACGCGACGCAGTCGCTCAGAGCCTGCATCCGGAGCAAGGGTTGCGGTCTTGTCTCCGCTTTTTTCCAAAACCTCCAGCACATCTTCACTGATAGAGTCCGCTCTGAGTGAACTGAACGATATACGTACTCTCCGGTCCAGGGCTCCTTTGCATATAGAGCCAATTTCAGGTAGATCTGAGACCGCTGCCCCCACCAGGCCTATACGGTCCGCCCTCTCCGTTCCTATTGCGAGCGACTGTTTCAATGCGCCAGAAGAACGAAGACGAGGAGGCCGGTAGATATAACCTGCCGCACAAAATCGGCAGCCATGAGAACAGCCGCGGCCGATCTCTACCAGAAAGCTCGACTCAAATTCTGTGTGCGGAGTCAATATCGTCGTGCAGGTGTCGCACGAGGAAAGGTCACTTACAACCGCTCTCGTGATTTTGTCTGGGACTCCCTTCTTCTTCACTCGAAAAGCGGAAATAGTTCCGTCATCGCCATATGCCACATCATACAGGGCCGGAACATAAACACCGGCAACCTTCTGTGCAACATGCTCAAGGAAATCGGTTTTGTCGGAGGCCTTGCGATATATTTCGAGAAAGGGAATTAGAACAGGCTCAGCCTCACCGACGACAAAACAGTCGACAAACGGCGCTATCGGTTCCGGATTCAAGAAAGAGGTAACCCCTCCGGCAATAATGAGAGGAGAACCTTCCTCTCTTTCCCTGGCCCACTTCGGAATACCTGCTGATTCGAGGATAGTTAAAATATTGGGGTAATCATTTTCAAACGAGATGGAAAAGGCAATGATCTCAAAATCAGATAATGGTCTTTGCGATTCCATGGACCTGATCAAACGATCTCCGGAAGAACGCGGTTTTGTATCGAAATCGCTCGGCAGAAATACCCTCTCACAAACCACGTCATCAAATCGATTCAATAATTCATAAACAGTCTGAAACCCCAGGTTGGACATGCCCAAATAATAATGGTTGGAATAGACCAATGCCACGGGGATCTTGCCCCTCCAGTCCTTACGAATTACCCCGCGTTCCGCTTTTAAAAGAGTCTTTCTATCCATTTAACTTTCAAATCCCCCCTTGCCCCATAAGCGCTCAAACAAGGAAAAAAATCATTAATAATTAGTAATTCACAATTGATTATTGATTATTATACAAAATGGGTCAGTGCCTATAACGGCTAAATTTATCAGCACAAATTGTCAATAATCAATTGCTGATTGTCAATTGTGAATTTTACTCCAACTACTCTGGGGTTAAAAAAAAGCTTATTTAAACGCTTATGCCCTGAGTAATAACTTACATAATTATTGTGTCCACTGTATAACACAGTTGCCGAAATCGATCCTATATTCCAGGTCCTGCAAAAAATTCATCCCCAATAACCCCTGGTGCATAACTGAAGGTCCGTTATGCTTTACGATAACTATATGGATACCTTCCTTCTTATGTGGACCTACTTTAATATAATCTAACTTCGCCAACTTAGCCCTTATTACCCTCCCACCTGCTACCTGCAAGTCAATCCTTCTTGAATTACCTATGTTCAACTGGTCCGCTATCTCCCGGTGCACTGTTGTGAGTTCAGCGCCTGTGTCCAGAACAAGCAGCCCTTCAATCTCCTTGCCTCCATAACCGAGTGTGACCGGAACCAGTACTTGATTCCCACGTATGGTAACCTTTGTCACCAGATTTTTTAGATATTCCTCCCTGGCGAGTTGCTCCTGTCGTCTTTGCTCTTCCAACAACCATTCGTCTTCTCGCTTCCGAAGAAGTTCCAGATCCTTGCGTTCCTTTTCAAGCATTATAGACCTTTCTTTTTCAGAAAGGTGATCATATTTTTCCTTATAAACTTTCTTACTATCCCTATATTCTATGGGTATCTTGCTTTCGTCATCAACGAAACATACTTTCCCGTCTTTGTCGATATACTTGTAAAACTCGGAGCGGAGTTCAAAAGGATATGCTAAAGATATAGATACGAGAATCAGAAAAATATAAAGGCACGTTTTTTTGTTGTCCATGTTAAACCGCTCTTTAAAGACTGATGATTCTTTACGGGATCATTATTGTAACTGCTCAGGTTCAAAGTTCAGAGGTTCACGGTTCAAGCTTAAACTGACCCGCCCGCCTCGCCTGAGCGAGAGCGATGGCGGGCAACCCTGAACCGTGAACCCTGAACCTAACAACCTGAGTAGTTACTCATCATTTTTTATTTTATGACAAAAAACTATTAAGGGCAACACTACTCATTACTCAAGGCTGAAGGTTTCTTGACCGAATAAGCATATCAAAGACTTTTTTTGCAAAATCTTCATATTTGTGGTTATAATAAATAATATTCCTAATATAATTTTTTATTTTTAAGGCCTTGGAATGAAAAGGATCAATGTCGATGAAGGCTAAGAAAG
>DAOVGD010000147.1 GCA_030672555.1 Desulfobacterales bacterium | reverse complement strand
CAGTCTTGATCAGACCATCTCCAAGCTCCCGTTTAAAGAAGCCAAGGAGAATGTAATCAAGGCATTTCACCAGAGCTATATATTTTGGATACTGCAACAAAACAGGGGTAATATTTCCAGGGCAGCCGAACAGGCCGGCCTACAAAGGCAGTATCTCCATCGGCTCATCAAAGAAGAGAAGATCGATACCGAGATGTTCAAGGAAAATAGTAGTGTAACCTGATTGTTTCACCTCATAACATCTTATACTTTCATAACTTATTGTCATTCAAGCCCATTGAAGCCTCGCTTTACTGTAACCTGAATGTTGACAAAAAGCCCCCCTATCGACTTCAACGTAGTGCAGTAAACTGTTTTTAGCTGTTATTTCATACTGTTATATTTTTAGCCGCTTTTTTTCTGTCATGGTATATATCTTGCTGATTAACAAAAGAGTTCGGCGCATGTCTTCATAACCCTAAATCATCACGATTTTGCAAGACTACAATACAAAATGAAAAAACACGAAGTTAACGAGATCATTGTACCGATAGAAGCAAATCTTTCGATCAACCCCTCGGTATCGGCCGAGGACAAGATCACGGACGCCATAGAGATCATGCTCAAAAATGACCTTAGCCGGATTGCCGTAACCCAAGGAAACATGGTGGTCGGGATGATCAGGCTTGAAGATGCCATGAAAAAAATCGGATTAGAAGGTGATCTGAAAGCACAAAGAGTAAAAATCGTTGTGAGGCAGGGTCGCAAGTTCATAATTGATGGGCCAAATGAGTAATAATATCACAATAAGCCGTAACTACTCAGGTTCACAGTTCCAGGGTTCAAGGTTAAACTGATGAAAAAGAGGCTATAAGAATTCGAAATTCATCCAGTTCTTGCAACAAAGTTTAGGGGAAACTCTATGCTGCCTTGTAAATGTGAAGAGCGCAAGGCGAGCAACCGTGAACCGTGAACCTAACAACCTGAGTAGTATAGCGTTTCATAAAAATCTTTTCAATTTGTCATTTCGAGCGGAGCGAGAAATCTTGTTCCGTCTCAATGAGATAGAAAGATTTCTCCCTGCGGTCGAAATGACATCTAAAATGGTAAGTGACGTTGTAGGGTTATAAATGATAGAAAGGAGGTGTGAAAGGCCAATTTAGGATATTGACGATAGTCAATTCGTATACACAAACACTATATGACAAAGGAGAGAATTTACCATGAATTTCATAAGACAGTTGGGCCAGTTCATGATGATGGGCGCGCGGGCCCATGCCAAATGGGAACTAAATGTATCCAACACCATACTTAGAGACCGCAAGCGGCTCATCATACTCGGGTTATTGATTATTCCTATTATCATTGGAAGCATTGCCTTTGCCGAGCATATTGCGGAAGAGGTCGGCGGTGTCCTGCCTGAAATTCTGGGTGGTCACAAGGCCTACAGCCCTGCCTTTTACAATACCGGTATCTTTATCGTATCGATTCTAATCGGTATGGGCGCCGGTCTGATCACCGGTTGCATCGGCGCAGGCGGCGGATTCATCATCGCTCCTGCTCTGATGAGTGCGGGCATCAAAGGCATCCTGGCCGTTGGAACGGACCTTTTTCACATCTTTGCAAAGGCGATCATGGGGAGCGTAATCCACAGGAAGCTGGGAAATGTATCCGTGCCCCTGGCCGCAGTCTTCTTGATTGGGGCCATCATAGGGGCGACAGCCGGCGGACTTATTAACCGCGTCCTCTATGAGATCAACCCGGTGCTTAGTGACGCGTTTATCACGACCGTCTATTCTCTTATGCTTGGATTCTTAGGGACCTATGCCATGCTCGACTTTCTCAAAGCGAGAAAGGCAGCAGGAAAAGGGTCGCGGACTATCACCGGAGGAGAAGAAGGAGGGGGTGCCCATGGTGGAAAAGCTGAAGGGGCAGAGTTGGGCGGTCTTCCCAAAAAGATCCAGGCTGTAAAGCTTCCTCCCATCGTCAAATTTGATGCTGACCTTGTCCCTGGCGGACGCGGGATTTCATGGGTTTTCTTGGTTGCCAGCGGCGCTCTTGTCGGACTGGCTGCAGGTATTATGGGGGTTGGCGGCGGCTTTTTGACCTTCCCCATATTCGTCTATGTCCTGGGTGTTTCGTCCATGACCACGGTGGGGACCGACATCTTCCAGATCGTCTTCACGGCCGGCTATGCCGCAATCAGCCAGTACGCGATCTATGGCTTTATCTTCTATACATTGGCCATGGGGATGCTCCTCGGGTCTCTGGTCGGTATCCAGATCGGGGCTATGGTCACCAAGGTCGTTCCGGGGATTACAATCCGCGGCTTTTACGCTATGGCTGTTTTGGCCGGTTTTGTCAATCGTATTTTTGCCCTGCCGGCCAAGTTGGGCGCCATGGATGTCATTCCCATATCACCTGGGTTGGGGGCCGGGTTAGAGACCATTGGGGTCTGGGCCTTTTTCATTGTTATCGGCGCCTTCTCGGTCTGGGTCATCGGCACGTTTCTGATGAACATCGGCAAACTTAAGGGAGAGGAGGTGACGTCATGATTGCGAACAAGAAAGAATTTTATGGTGGTTTTGGAATGTTAGCCGCATTCTTCGTTGTACTCGTAATAATATTTTCTCCTGTTTTCAAGGGCCACAACGGTCTGGAATACTTAGACGCCCTGTATAACTCCATATCAAAGGGATCAGCCTACTATATTCCAGCGGTCAAGGAAGATGTCGACAAGTTTGCGGGGAACACCATAACCGTAACCATGCACATGAAGAATGAGGAAAAAGCGGAACAGACGACTCCTCTGCTGATGAAAGGGGACGCCCTGGTAAATAAATCAGGGGCTGAGTTAAAAGTCAGCGGCGATCTGGGCAAGATCCTGGCGAACTGTCTTGCCGATGCAGACCTGATGTATCACAATGACGGGCAGACGCTCGCTGACAAATACGGCTATGACGAACAACGGGTCCTTTATAACTGGTGGAAGGCGCTTAAGCTGGCGGAGGCCGACTTAAAAAAGCAGTCGAAGTTTGAAGAGGCCAAGATTGTTGACACAGTGGCCACAAAAGCCGTGGAGACATGCTATAACTACTACAAGATCGACCCCCAAAAGATCGGTGACCGTTTCGGCA
>DAOVGD010000103.1 GCA_030672555.1 Desulfobacterales bacterium | reverse complement strand
AAGTCGCGCTCATTGCTATAGACCGTTCGATCGCTGCGTGGGGAGAAATACGTACCTGCTTCTTCGCATCCGAGAGTGAAATACTCGATATCCTCATGCATCTTGAACGGCTGCGCAGGAACGTGGAAAAAGTATTCCCAGATGCAAGGGCTTTCATCCGGCCCGGATTCGACAAGGTAGATCTGAACAGCTAACGAAACAGAACTTGGGACTGAAAAAAAGAAGGGTCAGCCCCCCTGAAATTGGACAAAATCAAAACAATGAGTGGGTTACTCTTCAAAAATACCAGCAAAATGATTGGTCCTTACACAATTGATACCAGCCTTTCAGACAAACTCGAAAAAGATTCGGCACAAAGAATAGAAATAGAAGGGATTGCAAAAGCATTGTCCAATGTCAAGGGTTGCACCTTTGGGCTTTTCGATATGAAATTAGAAGGCAAATTAGAATATGGAAATACCGCTGCTAAATGACATTGTCATCATATTTGGGCTGTCCATTGCCATCCTCTTTATATGCAATCGACTTCGCGTGCCGACGATTGTGGGATTCCTCCTTACCGGTATATTGGCCGGGCCTTACGGACTTGGACTTGTAAAGGCAGTTCATGAAGTTGAAATTTTAGCTGAAGTCGGTGTTGTGTTATTACTTTTTACTATCGGAATCGAGTTCTCGTTTAAAAGGCTGCTGCAAATCAAGAAATCAGTCCTGTTGGGGGGCTCGCTTCAGGTGTTGTTAACCTTTTGGGTTACTTTTGTCATAGCGAGACAACTGGGACAACCCACTGGTGTATCGATCTTTATAGGGTTTCTTATATCCCTCAGCAGCACAGCCATTGTTCTCAAACTACTCCAGGAAAGAGCTGACGTTGATAGCCCCCATGGACGCACAATTCTTGGCATCTTGATCTTTCAGGATATCATTATTGTTCCAATGATATTGGTCACGCCTCTAATAGCCGGAGCAACAGGGGGTTCGGGCGCATCCGTCCTCGTTCTTGTGGCCAAAGGAATCGGAATCATCGGGTTGGTGATCGTTAGCGCTAAATGGATTGTGCCGCAAGTATTGTATCAAATCGCCCGGACGCGAAGCAAGGAACTTTTCCTGTTGAGCGTAATTGTAATATGCCTCGCAGTTGCGTGGGTAACTTCCAGTGCGGGGCTTTCCCTTGCCCTGGGCGCGTTTTTAGCAGGATTGATCATTTCCGAATCTGAATACAGTCATAACGCACTCGGAAACATTTTACCCTTTCGGGATGTCTTTACAAGCTTCTTTTTTGTTTCCATTGGTATGCTGCTGGATGTGGGGTTCCTTTTCCGGCAACCCGGAACCATTGCGCTGATCACTTTAGGCATTTTGGTTTTAAAATCCATCATTGCCGGCTTTGCAACGGTTTTATTAGGATTCCCTTTTCGTACTTCAATTTTGGTCGGCCTTGCACTCGGTCAGGTTGGTGAATTTTCTTTCATTCTATCCAAGACCGGTGTTGAACATGGTTTGCTTGCCGGAAATATTTATCAGATGTTTCTGGCTTTCTCTGTGCTTACCATGGCGGCGACACCATTCATTATAACCCTGACGCCACGCATAGCGGATATTATCCTGCTGTTGCCGCTGCCGAAAAGGTTAATATCGGGCTTTTATCCTGTTTCAGAGATAAAGGTTGAGAGTAAAAAAGACCACCTTATTATAATCGGCTTCGGAGTCAATGGTAGAAATGTGGCACGAGCCGCCAGGCTATCGGGTATTCCCTATGCGGTCATTGAAATGAACCCCGAAACAGTAAGGAGCGAGCAAGCACGGGGGGAACCAATTTATTATGGCGATTCAACCCAGGAGGTCGTACTTCTGCAAGCAAATATCAAAGATGCGAGAATAGTTGCAGTTGCAATTAACGACCCTACAGCAACTCGTAGAATTACCGAAATCATTCGGAGACTTAATCCGAAAGCTCATTTGATCGTTCGAACCCTTTATCTTCAAGAAATGAAGCCTCTGTATGAATTAGGCGCCGACGATGTCATTCCGGAAGAATTTGAGACATCAGTGGAGATCTTTACTCGGGTTTTGACCAAATATCTTATACCCAAAGATGAAATCGAGAAGCTTATCGCTAAAGTGAGATCAGATGGTTACGAGATGTTTCGAAGCCTTTCAAAAGAGTCGACATCTTTTCCCGATTTAAATCTTCAGCTTCCCGATGTTGAAATCAGTACGTTTCGGATTGGTGAAAGATCTCCCTTAGTTGGAAAATCGTTAGCTCAGATTGAGTTAAGAAGGCGTTACGGAGTTACGGTATTGGCAATACGTCGGGACTCAGAAATATTATCCAATCCCCACGCAGATATACAACTTTGTGTTAACGATGTGCTTTTTGTCCTTGGAGCGCCGGATAGGACCGCTGAGGTCGCCGGTTTAACCCATAGTCCGGAAGAAGGGGATGCAAGTTAATGAACCCGATATTTCAGCCAGGGGGAGAGACGAAAAATGCTCTACCGCGTTCTTGCCGATGCCGTTGTTGTGGCACACCTTGCGTTTGCCGTATTCGCCGTGGTAGGCGGAGCGCTCGTACTGAGATGGAGACGCTATGCATGGGTACACGTACCGGTTGCTCTGTGGGCTATAGTCATCGAATGCATGGGTTGGGTGTGCCCCCTCACACCGCTTGAAAACTGGTTCCGCCAAAAAGCAGGGTCAATCGGCTATGAGACCGGCTTTATCGAGCACTACATACTTCCCGTGCTTTACCCTGCTGCGCTCACGCGTGGGACACAGATTGCCCTGGGTCTTTTCGTATTAGTCGTCAATCTGGGAATCTATGGGTGGATAGTGTACCGTGCAAGGAAGGACTAAACAAGTGAGGTTAGGATAACGCAATCTGGCAAAATACCCCGCTCACGTATATTGAAGGATCACTTGATACCATGGATAAAGGGGGAAAGAGTTGAATTCATAATACCTTTTATATCCCCCTCACCCTAACCTCTCCCGCCAGTCATCGATCCTGAGGCCTCAGACCCGAAGGGGGGAGAGGGAACTAAAGGACGGTATCCTAAACGTGCAGACCGATATTCTTCGTATTGTCTTATGATTCATTGAAATTATAGTTCTTAGCAAATTAAAAATTAGAGTTTGGTGATCCCAAAAAATCTGGTATCATATGAATTTGATAGGGGCAGATTTTTTATAAAGAGTAGAAAAAGAAAGGCGTTACCCCAATCTGGATCCTGCGAGATTACAACGATCCATAGAAAAGCACGTGGACAGCGAGATCCGCTATTATCTTAGAGCAAGCGGATTAATAAGAGAAAAGAGTTAATGAAATTCTGCTTGCCCATAACAGGTTAATTTGGTAACATGAATACAAATTGATCTTAAATGTTTTCTCATAAACACTTAGCTCCGACAATTACTTACAACACTTCCTTTTTCTTCTCTTATCAGAATTCAGAACACTTTTTTTGTTTTTTTCATGCTGACTGAACAGGACGCCATCCTATTTGGCAAGGTTCAATCCTTAACGTAACTGACTCGTGTTGAGGCCTACCTCGGTACTTTCCCATGTTCCTAATATTTTAGTCAAACCTCTAAAATCTATAGGAGGAATAAGATGCAAATGAAAAACAAAAGAATTTTTAAGGCTTTGATTTTAATTGTTTTCTTATTCGGAATAGCGTCAAGGTCATTTATAGCACTGGCTGCACAGGCTGCGAATGATAACAATATCTGGTGGGATGGGGTTTTTCATTGTCAAGATGGTTTACATATGAACCCTCTGTTTCCTACAGTTAATGAGAGTGTAACCGTCATGCTGAGGGTGAATAGGGATGACGTTACTGCGGCTCGAATTCGCTATTGGGCTGGAGCTGAATATTTTGTTGACATGGTATGGGATCATAATGATGCCGAATATAGCTACTGGAAAGGAACGATTCCGGCCTCTACTACCCAGGCCTACTACAGGTTTAAACTGATCGATGGAACCGATGTTGACTGGTATAGTTCAAAAAGGATGAGTGATGAGGAGCCTTTTGACGGAGACTTTACCTATTTCCCGGTTGGCGGAACCCCGGCCTTTGAAGCCCCGGATTGGGTTAAGAATGCAGTATTTTATCAAATTTTTCCGGAGCGATTTTACAACGGAGATAGTTCCAATGACCCACCTGGAACCGTTCCATGGGGCTCCGAACCTACCACAAAGAACTTTATGGGGGGAGACTTACAGGGAATCATTGATAAGCTTGATTATTTGAATGATGGTAATCCGGATACAACCAATGATCTCGGTATTACCGCGATCTACTTGAATCCTATCTTTGAGTCTCGAACAAATCATAAATATTCTACCGAAGATTATGAGAATGTAGATGATAATTTCGGAGACAACGCACTCCTTTCAACACTTATAACAGAAGCCCATAACAGAGGTATAAGAGTCATTTTAGATGGCGTATTCAACCATACAGGTGTGGCGCATCCCTTTTTTGATGATGTGGTTACAAATGGCGAATCTTCTCCATACTATAACTTTTACACGATCCATAACTGGCCAATACGATGGTATGATGATCTGAATGGCAATGGCAAAAAAGATGACAGCGAACCTTATTTTTCCCATTGGAGTGAGACAACAGATGATGAATACTTAAGAACTACTGATTACGACGCCTGGTGGGGATTTGCACATCTGCCGAATCTTGTCACTACTGAAAAAGGGATAAGAAATTATTTCATCAATGGTCCCAACTCCATCGCTGTCAGATGGTTAAACATAGGAGTCGATGGGTGGAGGCTTGATGTTGCAAATGAAATCGAAGATGACTTTTGGAAAGCCTTCCGCACAAGGGTAAAAGCGGACAATCCTGATGCATATATTGTAGGTGAGTTCTGGGGTAATGCCGCAAAGTGGCTTGATGGGACCATGTGGGATTCAACAATGAATTATCGTTTTAGAAGTGCGGTCCAAAACTTCTTTGCAGGTGTTGATGATGACGGAAAAGTATCCCAAACTACTGTTGATGAGTTTGATAATGCTCTTTATGCAATAAAATCCGATTACAGTGAAACCGCATATTCTACGGCTATGAATTTACTTGGGAGCCATGATACGTGGAGATTCATTAATAGATGCGGCGAAGACTGGACTAAACTGAGAGCTGCTGTAATATTTCAGATGAGCTATGCAGGTGCGCCAATGATATATTATGGGACTGAAAACGGAATGTCTCAGTGGCCGGGAGCTCGAAAGGACCCCGGCAACCGCAGCGCAATGGAATGGGCAAATTATACCAGCCCAAACCGTGATAAGATAAATGAGCTTTATAGGAAACTGATAAGAATAAGGTCTTCTCATCCCGCCTTAAGATCTCCGCATGTCAGAGCCCTTTATAAACACAACTCAGATAAAGTCTATGCATATGCTCGTCATTCTGCGAATGAAACAGTCATTGTGGTTATCAACAATTCTTCTTCTCCCAAAAATGCTGAAATTGAACTCCACGGATTATTACCTGACGGTACGGAACTAATTGACCAGCTTGAGAGCGGTTCCTATACGGTAATTTCCGGCAAATTGATGGTTGATAGTATCGGTGCGAAAAATGGTTCTATTTTCGTGGTATCGGGACCGGATTACAGCAACATTGTCATCAATGAGTTCTTGCCAGCTCCTTCCACGGGTAATTCAGAATGGGTGGAGTTATATAACAAGGGGGCATCAGCAGTTGATTTAAGTGGTTGGAGGGTGGATGACATATTAGGTGGCGGGGCTTCGCCTTATAGGATTCCAGACGGCACAATCATAGAAGGGAATGGCTATGTAGTGTTTGAGAGGACGTTTGGACTGAACAATACAGGCGATACAGTTAATTTAATAGATCCTGAGGGAGAGGTAATTGATTCGTATGAGTATACACGTGATCCGGGAAGGAATAACTCTATCGGCAGGTTACCTGACGGAGCTGACAACTGGGTGGTATTTATTAACCCTACCAAAGGTACTAAAAATGAAGAAGAACCTGCAAATTACGACGATATTATTATCAATGAGTTCTTGCCAGCTCCTTCGGCAGGCAATTCAGAATGGGTAGAGCTATATAACAAGGGAGCAGCAGCAGTCCATTTAGGCGGTTGCAAGATAGATGACATAATAGGTGGGGGGACCTCGGCCTATAGAATCCCGAACGGGACAACCATTGAGGGACACGGTTTTCGAGCATTTGGTAGGTCGTTTGGATTAAACAATACAGGTGATAGTGTTAATTTCATAGATCCCGAAGGAAAGGTAGTTGATTCATATGAATATACAAGCAATCCGGGAGCGAATAACTCTATCGGCAGGTTGCCAGATGGAGAGGACAACTGGGTGATATTTGAGAACCCGACCAAAGGCCTTCCGAACAAAAAAGAAGAACCTCCAAGGTACGATGATATTGTCATCAATGAGTTTTTGCCGGCTCCTTCGGCAGGCAATTCAGAATGGGTGGAGTTATATAACAAGGGGGCATCAGCAGTTGATTTAAGCGGTTGCAAGATAGATGACATAGTAGCTGGGGGGACTTCGCCTTACAGAATTCCAAGTGGCACAACCATTGAAGGAAATGATTATTTACTGTTTGAGAGGTCTTTTGGATTAAATAATGCAGGCGATACGGTCAATCTGATAGATCCCGAGGGAGCGGAAATTGACTCGTATGAGTATACAAGTAATCCGGGAACGAATAAGTCTATCGGCAGGTCGCCTGATGGCGCAAGTGCATGGGGTATACTCACTACGACTACACCTGGTGGGTCTAATTCTGGTTTTGAAAATATTCCTCCGACCGCAGATTTTACTTTTACGCCAAGTAGTCCCAGGGTATCACAAGAGACAAACTTTGATGGATCAAGTTCCACTGATAGTGATGGAACTATTGTTAAGTATGAATGGGATTGGGAAAATGACGGCACATTTGATGCTACCGGAGAGACGTCAATCTACAACTATACAAGTGAGGGAACTTATAAGGTTACATTAAGAGTTACTGACACCGATGGCGCAAAAAATAAAATATCAAAGGATATTACTGTAACCTCCGGAGAACCGGGCGATGAATTTTACGGAACAAAAGATAAGTTTGCAGAAGAGAATATCTATTTTGTTATGACCGATAGATTTGTAAACGGTGATACCGGAAATGATCATAGAGGCCAGGGAACAGGCAGTGGCAATCCTACCTGGGAACTTAGAATGGATGGTCCTGGTGGACAATATGCAAATATCGGTTATATGGGCGGCGATTTTGAAGGAATCTACGAGAATGCAGATTATATAAATAAAATGGGATTTACCTCGATATGGATAACACCGATTGTTGATAATCCGGATGAAGCATTTACTGGTGGACGGCCTTGTAGTTATGGCGCAGGAATCGGATCTGACGGCGGCAAGACAGGTTATCATGGGTATTGGGGTGTTAATTTTTACAGATTTGACGAACACTATGAATCGACCGGTTTTTCATTTGCAGAGTTCACTTCTAAGATGCTTAATGACCACGGCTTAAAAGTTGTCTTGGATATTGTTTGTAACCATGGTTCTCCCTCATATACCATGCCAGATGATCAGCCGATGTTTGGGGAAATATATGACAAAAGTAATACCCTGGTTGCAGATCACCAAAATCTAAATCCGGGCAGCCTCGATTACAGTAATCCTCTTCACAGCTTTTATAATATGGGAGGAGGATTAGCAGAGCTTTCGGATCTGAATGAAAACAATCCGGATGTATTAGATTATCTTGCTGTCGCCTATCTGCAATGGATTGATCAAGGAGCATACGCCTTCCGTATAGACACAATTGCCTGGATGCCCCATTTTTTTTGGAAGCGATTTGCCGATAGAATTCGTGAAAACCGTCCTGATTTCTTCATGTTTGGTGAAAATTTTAATTATAATGCCGGTGCGATTGCCCAGCATCAAAAACCTGAAAACGGCGGAATAAGTGTTCTCGATTTTCCGGGTAAGGCCGCTATTAATTCAGTCTTTTCAGGAGGTGGGAGTTATAGTTCCCTGGAAGGATATCTCCATCTTACTGACGGGACATATACCAATCCTTATGAGCTGGTAACATTTTACGATAATCACGATATGGCGAGAATGAATGCAACTGAAAACGGTTTTATTGATGCACATAATTGGTTATTTACTACCCGTGGGATCCCATGTATATATTATGGCTCTGAAAAGCGCTTTATGGCTGGCAAATCCGAACATCAAGGGAATAGAAATTATTACGGAACAGAAAATATAGCTGACGCTCGAACAGGCGCAGTATTTCAGAGATTGCAAAGGATTGCAAATATCAGAAAAAATAGCCCGGCTCTTCAGAAAGGACTTCAAGTAAACATATCACTTGGCAGCAACACTGCTTCATTTTATCGCGTATTTCAACATAACGGAGTAAATCAAACTGCTTTGGTGCTTTTGAACAAGGGGGATAGTACTGCTACTTTTACTATAACAAAGTACATGAGTAATGGTACATGGATTGATGCAGATTCACGGGATTCATATGATGTTACTTCCGAGCAGTTAAGTACTTCCGTTTCCGGTCATGATGTAAAAGTCCTTCTTTTTAATAATTGTGTAAACAATGAGGAATTTATTACTCTGCTTAAAGCCTTGATGGCTATGAGCGGGGAAAAGGTAGAGATAGACCCAAGTCCTGCAACAGCCGGGATGGATGTTAAAGTTTCTTATAGAGCACTAACAGATCAGGAAATTGAGTGTCACTGGGGAATCAACAACTGGAGCGGATCAGGGACTCCTCAAGGAGATATTCCAATGATTTGGAAGGGAGAAAAATTTGTCTATGAGTGTGTACTTCCGGTTCCTCCGCATGCTACAATGCTTGATATGGTCTTCCACAACATAACAACAGGTTCATGGGACAATAATAATGGTGCAGATTGGCACTTTGAAGTTAAATAAGGTATAGCCTCGTGGGCTGTAGGATGTCCCCCATTTTCTCTAGGAGCACACTAACTCGCAACATAACTAAACTTGTAACATTTGACCCTTATGACTTGCGCTACCAAACCCTATTTTTTTTCCAGAATTTCCATTATTTTTCCGGATAGCTCATTCATATCGAAGGGTTTCTGAATAAAAGCATTGCATCCTCGTTCCAATATCTCGGTCGCCTGGCCATCAATGCTGTATCCACTTGAAAGGAGAACCTTTATATCCGGGTTGGTCTCTTTTATCCGATCATAGACTTCGCCGCCATTCATGCCCGGCATAATCATGTCCAACAGAATGATGTCTATTTTGGAACTATATTTTTTGTAGATTTCGACAGCCTCTTTTCCGCTCCTGGCCGTCAGCACCCGGTAGCCTACAGCCTCCAACATCTCCTTGCCTACTTCCAGAATTATCTCTTCGTCGTCTACCAGAAGGACGGTGCTGGTTTCCTTAATGAATTGCTCAGTAGTTTCGTCAGATTTCTGTACCTTTTTCTCTGTTGCAGGGAAATAAATACTGAAGGTAGTTCCATGCCCTTTCTCGGATTCCACATCAATATAGCCGCTGTGGGCCTTTATGATGCCGTAAACAGAAGCCAATCCAAGACCCGTGCCTCTGCCCATCTCTTTGGTCGTAAAGAACGGCTCAAAAATACGCTTCTGAGTCTTTTTATCCATGCCTATGCCTGTGTCGGTCACCGTTAATAAAACACAGTTGCCCGACTTTGGATCATACACATCGCCTTTGATGTCCTCGTGTGTCGTATTCATGGTTTTTAAAATGAGAGACCCGCCGCCCGGCATGGCAGCAGCAGCATTAACATACAGATTCAACAGGACCTGCTCGATTTGCCCCCGGTCTGCCTCTATCGCAAACAGGTCTTGGTGAAGGGCTCGATGAATCGTAATCTCCTTTCTGGTTCTGCCGAATGTTTCAGAGGTCTCTTCCACCAATCGGTTGAGGCTGACGGGTTTGACCTCATATTTGCCCTTTCTGGCATATCCAAGGAGCTGTGAAGTCAGTCTGGCCCCGCTTTGAACCTGTTTTTTAATGCCTTGCAGCTGGTCATAATGCGGATGCGAGGAATCAATACCCATAAGCATCAAAGAGGCATATCCCTGAATTCCCATAAGTATGTTGTTGAAGTCATGGGCGATACCACCGGCAAGAACTCCTATGGATTCTAATTTCTGAACCCTGAAAAGCTCCTCTTCCATTTTCTTGCGTTTGGTAATGTCGCGAATAATACCCGCCGCGTGCCATTTTCCGCTAATCTCCATAGATGAAACAGAAACCTCTATCGGAAATTTTGTTCCATCTTTTTTGATAGCTGTAAGTTCAAGGGTCTTTCCCGCAGCAGGGCCTTCTCCTGTTTTCTTAAACTCACGAAATCTTTTCTTATAGATGTCATAAAACTCTTGGGGGGCAAGAAATAAGTGCAGCTCCTTGCCCAGTACTTCGTTGCTTCTGTAGCCAAATGTTTTTTCTGCAGCGGAATTCCAATATGAAATCTTTCCGTCATTGTCCATCAGGACAATAGCATCCGTTGCGGTATTCGTGATTGCACGTAATCTTTTTCCCGACTCCCTCAACGCCTCCTCTGCTCGCTTGCGTTCAGTGATTTCTCGTTGGAGATATTCGTTGGCCTTTGTCAATTTCGCGTTAGCTGCAATCAACTCTGCAGTCTGCTCCCGGACTCTCCTTTCGAGATATTCATGAGACTCAAGTTTGTGAAGCAATGTGCTCATTTGCTGAGCAAACACCGTAAAGGATGGTATCAATTCTTCCTTTATTTCATCGTAGTAGACTTGCTTTCTCGCGGACCTTCCGCCCAAAACAAACCCTCGTAGATCTCCGCCATTACCGTAATAAGGAGTGTAAATCACCTGACATAATCCCAGTGAACCCCAGGGGTCCTTGGGATAAGGCTGTTCGATAAAGGCACAAGCTCCTTCTTTCAACAGGCCCCTGGCAGCCATCCAATCCATATCCAATGGATATTCTGCCTCAAACTCCCCAATTCCAAGCGCTGCTGAGACCTTCAGGCTATTTCCAGCCTTGTCATATGTAAAAAGCGCGCTACATTCAACCTCAAAGGCTTCAATGACGGACTCCACTGTTATCACAGCAAACTCTCGCAGACTCGTTGCATGGATAGCCCTTTTGGTGAAGGACTCAATTGCTTTAAAGCGGGCCAGCTCACGATCAAGACTGTCTCTAGTATTGACAAGATCCTGCTCAACCACCGAGAACCGCGTTATCTGTTGCTGAAGCCCCTCACACTTGGCTTTGAGCTCGTCGTACGTTGGTCTATCTACACTCATCGCAGAACTCCACCTCCATACTACTTATTACGCTTAACTATGACATATAGCGCCGTTGTGTAATTATGGAACCGATTTCGTCCCCCTGTCCTTGCAAACTCACCGAATCCATACATTCCCAGCCATGGCACATCCTCGTCTTTGCACAGCGGGTACTGCATCCGGCTCACAATCTCGTCCTTGAGAACACGGTTAAAAAGCAGCCTCCCTCTAGCGCCACAGTCAGCGTGAAACACTGCGAGAGGTTGCCGGCCACCACATCGGTTAACAATCTGCTCTACCATTCGATCCAGACCATCGAATATTCTCTTTTCATCTCGCTTGGTTAGCCACAACTTCGTCCCCTCCGGACAATCGACCGGCATGTATATGCTACCATCCATCTGTTTCTTTGCAATGACGCGAAGAATATGCGTGTTGCCGTATTCTTCATGTAACTCCCCGGGCAACTCCTCCGCCAGTGCTCCAATTGGGATTGTATCGGCCAGCCGTGCTGTCTCTGGTAATCCGAGCCTCTCGGTCACGCGTTTCCAGGCTGGGTACCCATCTATCTCGAATACACGATTCGACTCCGAACGTGTCACTTCAAGAGGCATTCCGGCGACAACGAATCCGTGGTTGGCCTGTGTGATAACTTCAAGTCTCGGATCTGCGAGCCCAACTGCTACAGCGCCCCTTTCAAGTATCTGATCTCCGATAAACTGGAAGCTACTTATAGCTTTCATGTTGTCAGAAGAAGTAGCCCCAAATATAGGAATGTCCGGACCAAAAATGGATTCCATACCCTCAATGGCTCTGTCCGCAGCGATATCGATGCCGGACGCGACAAAATGGATCATATTTATCTTGGAATTCTTGTTCTTGAGGTCCTGAGCCAATTGTGCAGCGACTTCGTACGAACTGGAACCTGTGATTTTCTCCTTGCTGGCCACGGCAAATTCATTGTTTTCGCCTCTTATCGCCATGATAGCCAGGGCCTTCATGGATTCACTTACGCCCTCTTTTCCGATGACTCCGGCGCAGGTACAACCAACGATTTGCGCATTTGGAGAAAGTCTATGAGCCTCAGTTAGAATGTCCTTAAAATCGTGACCCATTGCGGTATAGAATATAATTAGATCACAATCCAGATTCTCTTTTCCTCCGAGTGCGTTTTCGAGGCACTCGGCGATGGCTTTCTTCGAATCGACCACGCGTGTACTACTGGAGTAAAACTCTAACACGGCAACCTCCTCATGATGTAGAAGTACCAAGAGCTTTTTAAAACCACTCAAAGCAACCAGGATTTTTTCACTAAAGTACCAGAAAATCGACTATATATCAAACTATATAAAGAGTGTTGAAAAGCATCATTCCTCATAGCCTTCAAGATCCATTTTAAGCGAGAGCAATGTCAACATATCTTTTAGCGACACGATACCGACCAACCGGTCGCCTTCGACTACCATGAGCCGGCTGTTTCGC
This sequence comes from Desulfobacterales bacterium, assembly GCA_030672555.1. Lineage (GTDB taxonomy): Bacteria > Desulfobacterota > Desulfobacteria > Desulfobacterales. The sequence goes on along the minus strand of DAOVGD010000103.1, from coordinate 5,168 downwards.
GTTCGACTCATGATTGAGAGAGCCTTCAAGGCATCGGTTTCAGAATCAACGGTATTTTCTGATGAGCATTGCTGCACAAACTCTCCAACGGTATGCTGGTTCCATTCCTGGCGTGGGATTCCCTTTACCTGCTGGATACTGATGCAACCCAGCAACCTTCCATTTTCAACAACGGGAAACATCTTGAAATGATACCTGTAGAGGAATCCCTCGACAAGTTCCTTTATCGAAATTGAGGGCGATACCGTAACAGGGTTGGGTTCCATGAAACGTCGAACCTTCTCGCCTTCGAAGGCTTGCCGCGTTAGAACCTGCTGATAGGACACGCGCGCTGCGTTCTGCAAAAACATGCCGATCATGAACCACCATATTCCGCCGATAAAATTCCCGCGCAACACATTTAAGATGCCCAAGAAAACCAGCACCATTCCGAATCCCGATCCGATCTTGGACGCGATGCGGGTTACCCATCGGAGATTTCCTTTCCAGCCCCACAGGGCCGAACGGAGCATGCGACCACCGTCCAGTGGGAAGGCGGGCACGAGATTGAAGCCGGCCAGAATGCCGTTTATCACCGCGAGATAGGCGATTACGCCGTTAACCGGATTCGGCCACCCGCTTTCCTTGCCCAGGATCAGAATTCCATAGAAAACAGCGCCAAGCAAGATGCTCGAAATAGGACCGGCAATAGCCATAATAAACTCGGTCTTTGCACTCGGAGGTTCCTCATCCATCTCGGCCACGCCACCGAAAATGAACAAGGTAATTCCTTTCATAGGTATGCCGTATCTTCTTGCCACGAGAGAATGGCAAAGCTCGTGAAAGATGATCGAGACAAACAGGCCCAGCGCACCAGCTACGCCCATCCACCAATATGTCGCCTTAGGGAGATCCTTGTAATGTTGGGGGAACAGGCCTATAGCAAGTGACCAGGTGATGAGGATTGCAATGATTACCCAACTAATATCTATCCTCACCGCAAATCCAAGGAGTTTAAACAGGGTGATTCGTCTTCCAAACATCATGCCCCTCCGAATTTTTCATGAAGCAAAAAATTGATAATATCAAATTAATAAAAACCTTTCAAAATACGTATTAATAATGTAACATATAATAATATATGACAAGATTAAGTTCTGAGTCTAAATCCCAGAACCCTTCGACCCCATGTCATGCAGGCGAGCTTTCCAATACATCTCCTTTGCCCGATCTTCACGTCAGACTCATCACGAATCTTGCATAAGGAGGTCCTAACATGACTTGTCCCGAATCAAATTTCGCGAAAGAGAAGATACTGCTCCTTTTGAATAGGTATGCACTTTCGTACTACAAGGAGGACAATTGTGTCGAATATTTCATCACTGACAAAGACACGGGGGAACAAATCTCGTACGCTGTTATTTTTTCTTTAAACACCTATTCAAAACGAATTCATGTGGGTAAGTTTTGGCCGGAACTCTATAAACAGACCGGATCCAAGTACCTTTCTGCCGCTTGTTTTTATATTCTTGCACATCATTTCGCTCATATCTACCACTTACCTAATAAATATCGTCTTTGTCTTGAAACACGTCCTGTTACCAATAAAAAATTTTTTCGAGACTCAAAGATTTTGGACTTCGCATCAAGGGGTCTCAAATGTGTCAAACCGTTAAAGTCTGCGGCACGTATCCCGAATTAGACATCGATACTTCAATGATTGACGAAAGAATCATAGAAAACAAAAACACACTCTTTCAGGTTTGACACAACAGGTACTCTCTTTGCTATTGTATTGCCGAGTAACTTTCATTAGAATATGAATTGATGGTTTCGTAAGGAGTCTTTCACGAACAATTTTGGAGGATGATATGACTTTGAAACTTCGATTATGGCACAAAATAGCAATGGCAACTATCTTCATGTCTTGCGCCTCTTTCCCAACCGGAAGCGAGGGCGCGGACAAAGGAGTAAACACTCCCCAAGTGGTGCTTTCGACGACGCTGGGTGACATCACGATCGAGCTTTATCCCGACAAGGCCCCCATTACGGAGGATAACTTCCTTGCTTACGTGGATTCCGGCCTTTATAACGGAATGATTTTCCATCGAGTTATCCCCGGCTTCATGATACAGGGCGGTGGCTTTACAGCGGATATGAAGCGCAAATCGACGCGGCCGCCCATCAAGAACGAAGCGGACAACGGTCTCAAGAATGAGCGCGGTACGCTTGCTATGGCCCGCACGCGGGAAATCAACAGCGCCACTTCTCAGTTCTTCATCAATCTCGCGGATAACGCTTCCCTGAATCACGGGGTGAGGGATTTTGGCTATGCCGTGTTCGGAAAAGTGATTGAGGGGATGGATGTTGTCGACAAGATCGCTGCCGTCCCAACGGGCAACCGGGGCATGTATCAGAATGTGCCTCAGGAACCGGTAGTGATCCGTTCAGTACGACGAAAGTAACATAGAATAGGCGAACTATTGATGAGACCCTTGTCTGGAAATTAGTCGGGCGTAAGCTGAGGTATGATCCATATCACACGCAATATAGCGATTGACGAGAGTGAAATTAAAGAGGAATTCATCCGCGCTTCAGGACCGGGTGGGCAGAAAGTCAATAAGGTCGCCACTGCCGTGCAGCTTCGTTTCGACGTGGGCAACTCCCCTTCCTTGCCGGAAGACGTCCGCGAGCGTCTGATTCGTCTGGCAGGGCGGCGGATAACCGAAGATGGAGTACTCATCATCGAAGCAAGGCGGTTCCGCACACAGCAACGAAACCGCCAGGACGCAATTGACCGGCTGGTCGAGTTAATCCGCAAGGCAGCAGAAAAACCCCGAGTTCGTCGTAAAACAAAGCTGACGCTCGCATCAAAGAGGCTTAGATTAGAGACCAAGCGTCGCCACGGTAAGACCAAGCGCATGCGGCGGTCTGTTCCGCATTCCGAGGATTAGACCGGCCTCCTGAGATCATTCCACCCACAGGCGGATATCACACGTCAAGGATAAAAAGAACAGAAAAGGCAAATTCACGTGAAAGCAATTCACTACAACCCAATCGGAGTCATCCATTCACCGTTTAAGGACCTGAAAGGGACACCCATACAGCCTGTTGGGGCACACGGCGTCTCTGGAACAGTGGATGTCCACTCAAAGTATGAAAAAGGACTTAAAGACCTTGATGGGTTTTCTCATATCATCCTCATCTATCACTTTCATCAAATATCAGAAGGATATTTCTTGGAAGTAAAACCCTTTCTGGATGACACGCCCCGGGGGGTCTTTGCGACACGGGCACCCAGGCGTCCAAATCCAATAGGCATCTCGGTTGTTCGTCTTGACAGGATCGAAGGGACAATACTTCATATATCTAATATTGATATCCTGGATGGAACACCGCTGTTGGATATTAAGCCGTATGTCCCGGATTTTGATAGTGTGGAAGATGTACGGATTGGATGGCTCGCAAACAAGTCACATCAGGCTGCCCGCAAAAAGTCGGACGAACGTTTCACGGGGTAAGTTGAGAAAACTTTTCTTTCCGATATCTGCCAACCATGCATAAAGCAGACATAGCTCCTACTGACTCAATGAGTTCAGGGAGAGATATTCTCTGGTTAAATCCACCCAGATGCGGACCGGTATAGATAACTATATTTTGCACCCCTTTTTTTAGACCATCTATTTCTTTATCAGTGTATCCTCTCCTTTGTAGAAAATCCCTGAACTCTTTGTCTGTCATTTGATTTTGGTCCGGCACTCTTAATATCTCTTCCATATAGCGATCCACACCCATCTCTTCAATCATGCGGGAAGCAAGATCATCCACATTAAAAGGTACTTCTCCGGTAAGTTGTCTTCCTACAAAGCCACGGTAATAACCAATAAAAATTCCTTGAATAAGCTCTTTGAAGAATTGTTTGTCAAAAAGATCCCTGGCATCTACCGGTTCACCTTTATGATCGAGTCCGACCCTTTTGCTATCTTTATTACGAAAATAACTCCCTGTTACTAACAATAGACTCAGAATATGAGTGCCGATATACCGGTAAAGTCTTCGGCTGCGGCCCTCAAGGGGGATGAGGTGTTCAAAGTCTCTTATCCCTGTGAGACCAAAATTAGGATAGGAGCAGGAATCAAGCCACCTGTCTAACCTACCTCCTTGCTGCCATTCATACAGACCATTGTCTGATCTTCTATTCCTTTGAACCCGATTATGAAAAAGTCCGATTGGAGCAGTATGGACAATGCCTACAGAAGTAAGCCTTCCCAATAACAAGGCGCTTCTAAACATAACCTCTCTAAGCCCCTCTGCCATAAGGCGTTTTTCAGCCCTATAATCATTAGGATAGGTAAAATAATCCTTATCGGCAACAAAGCCAATGGCATAACGCTTTGGATGAAGGTTTATTTCATTGGGCACTCTTATAGGGATATTCTGTAATCTGAATACGTAGCTCCCCTGAAACTTAAGAGCCACCGGAACATTAAATCTTACAGGAAAGGAATAGCCCCCTGAACATAAATGTTCCATCCAGACTGCCTCTCGATATACGGTCTGAGGAGAGTCTTGGACGCGGGCCAGTTTGATCACCAACGATCTATGTTGTCCATCAACGCCAACAACAAAACTCCTTCCAGTAAATGAAGCGGTATTATAACTGTTGATACCATTTTCTTCTAATATCTTCTGCCACTTCACACGGGGGATACTCTCTATTTTCTCCTCCCCAACCTTAGGACTATGAATTGAAACAGGGAGAGAGCCGAGGGCTTCAGCTGATGCCCGGTGAGAATATCCTCCGGTAGTGGCAAGAATATTCTTTAGGGCAGAGGTTGCCTGTCCCGTAAGGATCTTGTTGCTGCTGCGGACAATAATAGAAGCCAGGGCGTCAGCGGCTTGTTTATACAGGAAGAAGGATTGCTTTTGAGAGGAGAGGCTTAAATCCTTAAGAACAGATTCTAAGGCCGAGATAGTCTCTGGCCTGATAATCTCGGGATGTGTTTGTGCAAAGGAATGTAAATTAGAAACAGCCATGTATTTGGCGGTAAAATCAACGGTCTTAATATCATTTTCTAAACTAATCCTCTCTCTTTCTAAGTCCCATGTCATAACCTTTTCATTCCCCATGTTTTCCACATTCCCGGCATTCTTACCACCTCTTTGCTTTCGTGTCCAGCAACTTGCTC
>DAOVGD010000157.1 GCA_030672555.1 Desulfobacterales bacterium | reverse complement strand
CTTGTGTAAGAATTCGGCCTCACTGCGGATGATCGTATCCTTTACATCGAACAGATGTCGTTTTACGCACTCAAACATGGACCGGTTGAATTTTTTGGCTGTGCCGAACGGCTTGCAGAGTCTCTCCATATCCTTTGGTATAAAAAGCGCATTTTGCATGTGTTTCAATTCATCAGCAAAATAGAGCGAATAGAGCAGGATGATCCCCTGACGGCTTGCCTTGTCTGCCTCTTCAGGAGATCTGAATAGTCGGACCGCAACAGAGTCTTCTTCTGCTTGAAGCCCCGGGTAGGCAAACAGAGATATATCCGCCTCTTGCGAATCAAGGCCCACCTTTTTCGGGAGTTCACCAAAGTCCCAGGAGATAATACCGGATCGTTCCCAGCGCTTTTGTGCGGCCTCCCACCGAGAATCTTTTTTCCCTTCCGGGATGTCCCTGGAAAGCCTTTGAAGATCTCGTCCGCTTGCGATCTCCTTGCCTTTGCCGTCAACCACTGAAAATCGCATCATAAGATGGGGGGAAGGGAGTTCCAGAGGCCAGATATCTCGTGTGATCTTAATACCGTAGCGTTTTCGGATATGCCTTTCAACACAGGTGTAAAACGACTCATGGGATTTTGGGAGTTCATTTGCGATCTCTTTGGCGTAACGGGCGATTGGCACAAAGTTTCTTCTAATCGACCGGGGAAGTCCCTTTAAGAGAACAGCGATTTTTTCTTCCAGGAGTCCGGGCACAAGCCATTCAAGAGGTTCATGGGGGACGATGTGTACAATATCCTGGGGAATTACCAGGGTTATCCCATCTTCTTCGTGTGCGGGATTAAAGAAGTAAGTCAGCTTTAATTTATGGTCCCCTATCCTTAAGTGGTCCGGAAGCTGTTTGAGCTTATCCCTGTCTGGTTCTTCGATCAGCAGGTCTTCCTCGCGCATTTTGAGGAATCGGTCATCGCTTTTTTCCTTGAGTAACTTATTGAAGCTGCGAATATTGCTGAACCCTTTGATCCGTTCCGCATAAAATTGAAACATCGCCTCTTCGTCCGCCAGGAGATTCCGCTTCCGGGTTTTATTTTCAAGGTCCTCAATACTTGAGATCAGCTTCTGATTGTGTTGCAGAAAGGGATAGGTTCGATTTATATCCCCTTCGATGAGAGCTGAACGGATGAAGATCTCGTTTGCCGCTTCGGGATTTATTTTGCCGTAGCCGACCTTTCGTTTTTCCACAATCGGAAGACCAAACAGGGTTTTCTTTCCATAAGCGACAACTTCGCCGCGTTTTTTTTCCCAATGCGGCTCAGAATACGAAGAACGGCAGAGATGTCCACCCAGTTTTTCGAGCCACGCAACATCAATATTGGCAACCGTCCGGGCGAATAGCTTAGATGTCTCTACCATCTCCGCAGCCACAATCCAACGTTGTCCTTTTTTGAAGATTCCAGAGCCGGGAAAGATGTTCACAGATCGGTTTTTTGCTGCCAGATATTCATTTTTCTCCTTTTTAACAGCAATATTACTCAAGTAGCCGCTTACAATAGAACGATGAATACTTTCATAGTCTGCAGGGGCCTTGTTTGCAGGATATCCTCCCAGATCAGCAAGAATCGAGGCTATCTCCTGATGGATATCAATCCACTCACGCATTCGGATGTAAGAGAGGAAGTGTTTTTTACAAAACTTGCGCATCTTGTTCTGTGTTTTTAGCGTCTTCCAGGTGTCGTGATACGCGTCCCACAGCCTCAGGTAACTTAAAAAGTCGGACTGCGGGTCCTTAAACTTGGCCTGCATCTGGTCGGCCTGGGTCTGTTTTTCTGCCGGTCGCTCTCTGGGATCACGCACGCTCAGCGCCGAGGCGATGATCAGGACCTCTCGAAGGGCTATTTCTTTTTTGGCTTCAATCGTCATTCGCGCGATTCTCGGATCCATGGGAAGCCGGGCCATTGTTCTTCCCAGTGGTATCAATTGTCCCTTTGCATTGAGGGCGCCTAACTCTTTCAGGATGGCATAGCCGTCCTTAACGGCGTTTTTAGACGGCGAGTCTATAAAAGGGAATTTCTTAACATCCGCCAATTGTAACGATTTCATTCGAAGAATAACCTCGGCAAGATTGGAACGGAGGATTTCAGGCAGGGTGAAGACCGGCCTGGACTCAAAGTCGTCTTCCGCATAGAGCCGAATACAGACCCCGGACTCCATCCGCCCGCATCGTCCTTTTCGCTGGTCGGCGCTGCTCCGGGATATACGTTCAATCGGGAGGCTCTGTATCCTAAGACGCGGACTGTACCGCGCAATTCGGGCAAGCCCTGTATCAATGACATACTTGATTCCGGGTATTGTCAGGGAGGTCTCCGCAATATTGGTCGCAACCACGATCTTTTGTTGGGGGAAACTCCGAAAGATCCTGTTCTGTTCTCCTGAGGTCAATCGGCCGTACAGAGGAAGAATAATCGTATTTTTCAAGTTCCGGGCTTGAAGCAGTTCCACGGTCTCCCGAATGTCCCTTTCCGTGGGCATAAAGATCAGGATATCACCGAATTTCTTTTCGTGTCGCAGCTCCTTGACCGCCTGTACGGCCGCGTCAACAAAGGTGATATCCCCTTGCTCCTCCAGTTCGCTATCGATTGGACGATAGCGAACTTCCACAGGGTACATCCTGCCGGTGACCTCGATAATGGGGGCATTGTTGAAGGCCTTGGAGAATTTTTCCGTATCAATGGTTGCGGAGGTTATGATCAGTTTAAGGTCTTTTCGCTTTTTAAAGAGCTGTCTTAATATCCCGAGGAGAAAGTCGATATTAAGATTCCGTTCATGGGCCTCGTCAATGATGATCGTGTCGTACTGGTTCAGATGCCGGTCGGATTGGGTTTCGGCTAATAGGATTCCATCGGTCATTATCTTGATATATGTATGCGGCGAGGTCTTATCCTGAAACCGAATTTTATACCCTACAGCCTTTCCTGTCTGATCTTTTAGCTCTCGCGCGATCTGTCCGGCAATAGAGGTGGCAGCCACCCGCCGGGGTTGTGTGATGCCGATTTTGCCGAAAATGCCCCGTCCTGCCTCCAGGCACATCTTTGGTATCTGTGTGCTCTTTCCGGATCCTGTCTCTCCGGTAATGACAAGCGTCTGGTGTTCTTTAATCGCCTTAACAATGACATCCCGTTTTTCAAAGATAGGGAGATGGGAAGGGTAGGTGATTTGGGGAAGAGCGGAGCGTAATGTTTTTATTGAGTGCTTCATAATACTTTCCCGGTCAGAAGTGTCAGGTTCAGGCCGCCGTGGTAGAGAGGGTGGTGCGTCATCCCTTTGAAAGGGATTTTTTTCAATAAACGTCGTTCCGGAACAATAAGCGCGAATTTCCAGCCTGCATAGGTGTTTTTCAGTTTCTCGGATATTTTGACAAAGAGGTGTTCAATCGTTTTTTGATCGCCGATGCGGATGCCATAGGGAGGATTCAGGACTACGAGCCCTGTTCGATCAGTAAAATCAGCAGGAGAAATATGAAAAAAATCGTTGCAGCCAACTTGAATTACCGGCGAAAGACCGTAATGTTCTATGCGATCTTGCAATGCCTCACATGTCTTTTCATCAATGTCAAAGGCAAAGATCCGGGGGGTAGTAACATCTGCGAACTCTCTTTTGCACTGTCCCTTTATATATGCCCAACGCTTTGGCCGAAACGCCGGCCAGTCCATAAAGGCGAATTCCCGAAACCAGCCCGCGGGGATATTCTTAACCATCATGGCTGCTTCCAGGGCAAAGGTGCCTGAACCGCACATCGGATCAACCAACGGCTCTTTTTCTGTAAAATGTGCCAATCGGAGAACAGCGGCAGCAATACTCTCACGTAGAGGAGCAACAGCGCTCTGATCTTTAAGTCCTCGCCTGTAGAGCAAAGCCCCGCTGCTGTCCAGGGAAACCATGACGTGATCATTAACGATGCGGATAAAGATTTGTTGTTCGCGACTTGGTGTTAGGACTCGCATACTTTCGGATCGCGCAGCAAATTGATGGAGTCGGCCTTGTATCTCTTTTTGGACATGCTCGCTGATAGCACGTTTGTGATAGAGTCTGGAATGGGAGGAACTCACATTTATATTGAGTGCGCAATCAGGGGGGAGATAAAGTTCCCAGGGTATTTCAGCGATCTTTTTTTGAAGTTTTCTAAAGTTTGTAGCGTTAAAATTTGAGACACGCATCAGAATCCGGTTTGCCAAGCGGAGCTTCAGGTTGGCCACATAACAGTCGTGCAAACGACCTCTGAACTCTACTCCGCCAGGAACTACGGTTACATCCTCGCATGTGAGTGGCAATTGCGTTAATTCCTCAAGACAGAGCTCCTCAAGCCCTGGAGCGGTTGCTGCAAAAAACTCCCTGGTCCGGCCTGTTACATGTCGTTTAATCCGTTTTTCGAGGTTGCTCATACTTCGAAATATGCCATGACCGGAAAATGGTCGGAAGGGTAAACACCGTCAAAAGAATCTTCGATAACAAAACATTCTTTTAATCGGAGATCTCCTCGATAAAGAATCCAGTCAATAAGCCCTACAATCGGCTTGCCGGTGAATCGATGATATGTTGCCGGGTAGGGACTTCTGAACGTTTCTTTGAAGTCCGGGAAGGTGTCCATTCCTTCATCAATCCGCCCGGTAAACCATCTGTAAGCCTTGCTGTCAGGCTTTGCATTGAAGTCCCCCATCAGAATAGCCGGGATATCCTGAAACTGGGTGGCAATTTTTTGCCAGATTAATTGAGCGCTTCCATATTGTGCGGGCTCTTCAAAGTCAAAGTGTGTATCGATGCATACCAGTTGGCGGGAATTTAACTTAAATCGGCCAATGGTGCATTGGCGCGGCCATTTGCTTCCCCACGATCGGCTTGGCACAGAGGGTGTTTCGCTTAAGAAAAAATGCTGCCAATCTAAACAGTCAATGGAGTTGCGATAGAAGATAACATTGTTTTGCCAGTAATCAGGAGCGGGTTTGCGAACCCCAACGTAGTTGTATTCCGGCAACATCTCCCGGAGAAACTCGGTCTGGAAATCGTTCATTTCCTGTGCACCGATAAAGTCAGGGCGATATTTTTGGAATAATCCGGCCACAGCCTGTTTTCTGTATTCCCATCCGTTAGGGCCATCGTCAGCCAGCCCAAATCGGATATTAAAGGAGATTACGGATAATAGCATTTCTTTCTTTCATTATAGGAGCTTAGCCACGAATGAACACGAACTTACACGAATAAGGTAAACTCATATTTATGATTTTTTATAATATGCTTTCTTTCTTCGTGCCCATTCGTGTCAATTCGCGGCTGAATATATATTCATCTTCTTTCAAATAACAGCACATATTTCCCTGTGTCAAAATTGACATCCTTGAAATTTTCAAATGTAATATCGTGGAACGCAAGTCCTTCATTCTTTTTGATTATATCAAACATTGCAAGGTAATTCGTAGTAATCCGTCGACTCCAATCAAGACCGAGTTCTTTTGTAATATCCTGAATCAGATCCCGGTCGCCCTCGATTTCCAGAAAATCTCCATAGGGGAGGGTGTCTATAAGAAGCTTTGCAGACTGATATGAAAAAGTTTCACGCCACTTTTGATACACCTGTGCCGGATAAAAGCCCAATCGTTCAAGGATAATGCGAGTCGTATCAAAATCACTTACTGACACTTCAAACTCGTGGTGCATCTTAAAGGAGGGATCAGGGTCTTTTACTTTTGTCTTCAGGGTCAATAGATTTTTTTCGTCCCGGCGAAGTCTCAACAGTATACCCTCTTTTCGAAGCCTATTCCCCTGAGTCTCAAAGCGGATATTTTTCTCGAACACCCGCCCATAGTTTACCACAGCAGGTAATACGGATATGGCTTTGCGAATTAAAGGTACGGAAGCAAGATAGAATTTTACCTCGATCTCAACCATATATAACTGTCTTGGGAGGGATTTTTTTCACCTCTTCCATGGAAGGACATAAATAGATAATGGCTATGCACATTAAAAAGAAAGCGACAATAATTCCTATTAAAATTATATAGTTATATAAAGGATGTTCGCGACAGATCGAAGATGGCTTTGTCTCGTAAACCGGACGAAGCCTTGAATGCTTTCGGCGATCAATAAATTCGGGATAAAGTGGATTGGTATACCGGGGGTCTATTTTTTTTCTCTGTTCCTGAAACCCTACAAAATAACCCTCTTTTATGAACAGAATCCTGCATACGCGTCTAACAAGACCACTGTTCCACAGCAAGTGATTGAACTTTGTCTTTAGTCTCTCGAACATATTGTTGTTTGCCCCTTTCAAAGCTTTTATACAGTGTGCAAGTAGTGCTTGTCAAATGTCAACGGACATTATCACATTTTTTGACAATATGATGAAAGTAAGCTAAGAGATTGTAACTATTCAGCCACGAATTGACACGAATGGACTCGAATAAAGAAAGATACTCTGTATAGATTCATAAGAACCATTTTGCCTTATTCGTGTAAATTTGTGTTCATTCGTGGCTGAATAATCACGTGTCTTTCGATTTTACATGTTACGCAATTTTTTGCTTCTTTCATGCTCACTGAGACTATGCAAACAAAATCGATTACAAATCTTGATCGGTACGATATTATCTCCTGGGTTATTGTAATCCTTTTCTTTCTCACCAGTTCGGTGATCTTTCACGGAAATACGCCAAATTCCCTTTTGGGCGCTTTAGGGATCATTCTGTTGATGGTGATCATTTCCATCAGTATTACAATTCTTCTCGAAGTTATGAAAAATCATTCTAAAGTGGGGGAATTAGCGGGATACATAACCAATGGTCCGGAAGCCCTATGCCTGATTGTTGGTTTGATTCACAGCAAAATCATCTTTGCCGCAAGTGTCCCGTTGGGATCAAACTTTGCCAATCCTATACTCCTCATATGCGCGAGTATAATTACAGGTTCCTTTTTGAAGGTTATTAGAACAGAGTGGAAAAGAACGTGGTCGATCATTTTAGTTGCAATGTTCATAGCAGGGGGGTTCTTTTGGGAGTCCTCGACATCCTTCAGGCTGGGATGGGTGATTGTCTCGCTGATCATATCTGTTGTTCTTTACAGGATAAAGCATGACGAACGAAACCATGGTGAAAAAAAAGATGAGACTATAAGTAGAGGTTGGATAGTCCCGGCGATTTTGTCTCTTATAATAGCTGGATATTTTCTCGATCCATTGGTATCGTTTACAGCGAAAAACAGCCTGGTTCCGGAAGGCCTGATAGGATTTGCGGTCTTGAGTTTTATGACATCCTGGCCCGAGTTTCGGAGCACCCTTTCTCTTATTAAGATGAAAAAGATCCGGTCGGCAATCATGAACATCGTAGTGAGTAACATCACCAATATCTGGCTTGCGATAATAGGAACAATTATATATTTGGTGATATGAATTGAGGGATTGAGGGATTGAGGAATTGTGAATTACAAAAGATGTGCAGAATTAGGGCGGGCAAATGCAAATGTTCAAAATATAAAACTCAAAACAACGAAATTGAGGAATCAAGGGATTAGTATTTTGAATACTTCCCGACGTGTGGGATTTTAGGAATTCCTAAATCCCTCAATTCCCCAATCCCTCAATTTTGTTTAAAACAGCATCGACAAAGCAAATTCCGCTCTGACCTCTTTGGGGATGTCATCTTCGTCAATTGTCTCGCTTTCGCTTGCCATGGCTGCGCCGGCATCAAGATTGAAAAGCCAAAAATTTAGCCCAAAGCCGGCCGTGTATACCCAGCCTATATCACTTTCTGCCATGTTTTTGTAAGCTCCGGCTCGAAGACGGAGGAATTCAAAAAGATTAAATTCAGCGCCCAGAGAAAGATTTCGCGATTTATACGATCCGGAAATGGTGGTATCGTTTTCCGTAAGGTCACAATCCGCGGCCAGTATAAGAAAGCTGACCGGTTTGTAGCAAACCCCCGCCCTGAGCTGGGGTTCTTCCTCGATGGAACCATCATCTGACGGCAAGAGCTTTTTCATATCAAACTTAGGGGAGTTGAGATTGCGGCCCACAAGCCCGACCCTCAGATCGTCTCCAAAGCGGTACAACAGGCCGAGATCAACACCGAAGTTAGTGCTTTCCTCATAATCATCCCGAGCATCATCGAGTGCATCATCAAAATCAGTGTCAAATATCTTGACCGCCACATTGTACGTTCGTGCCTTCATGTATTTAATATTACCGCCAATAGCCAGGTCTTCAGTTATTGGATAGCCATAGGTTACCGGGAATTCAAGCACGCTGATTCCCTTAAAGATAAGCTCTGATTCGTTGTCCTCAAATGAGCCGCCTGTTCCGGCATCGCTGGCTAACTGAGCTACATTGACTATATCAGTGCCAATATCAGCAGGTATGGTGTCACCAGCTAATT
>DAOVGD010000050.1 GCA_030672555.1 Desulfobacterales bacterium | reverse complement strand
AATGGCCCTTTATGACTTCTTGCGCCGCTTCAGATACTTGAAACATGATTTTTTCTCCTTTTGTCTAACATTATGCTTATACGCATATAAATGAACACTTTTTCACAAAAAAAGATGTTTGTCAATAAATACGATGAGATCACAAAAAACTTTCAATTCGTTCGATTTGACTTTACATGTACTATTCGGTTAAATAAGTAAATTAATAAAGAGGTTTTCGACACATCTTTTAAGGGATAACGACAAAACAACTTCCACAAATTATCTATGTAATGAGATCAAATAAACCAGGCACGGAGATCGGGAATAGTTCATTAATTACTTCTATACCGCAATTCCTTTGCGCGGTCTTAATAACATTGAGTCCCTTTATCAAATCGAGCATTACTCTGGCCGAAATTCCCCGTGAGAGCACAAATTATGCTACCAGCTTCTTTTCTCTCGCCGACCCAGAACAGGTAAGTCTGCTTAATTGTGAACTTTCTGAGATTCTGGCAAGGTATCCAACAGTACAGGTTTTTAACATAACGCGTATGCCGGTAACATCCAAAGGGAAAAAATATTTCCGCAGCATTGTTGTTACGGACCGGAAAGGGCGGTCTGTCCTGGCAGACAAGGAGCTTGAAATTGGCAACCTATTAAAACAAAAAGCCCTGAGGCTATATGGTATGACAATAGAAGTAGAGCCTTGGGCATATCGGTTTACAGAGCCGATACCCGTTAAAAAGCCCGATGTAGTCCATTTAAACAAATATGATAAGATAGACATCGCAGGAGCTAAAGACAAAAAGAGACGATTTTTGATCTTGATAAGAAAATTTTCCAGTCTCCCTGAAGCCGATAAATTTTGCCGGAAGTTGGGGACAAAAGGTATTGAGGTCATATTGGGCTATTCTCGTAAAATTACAGGCGGTAGCAGCGGGAGGGAAATTGACCCGGCTCCCTTCCGTGTTTTTCTTAAGAGCTTTGAAGCGCCGGATCTTGTTTTTAGAAATGCGCAAAAAGCACGCGCATATGTTGAGAAGAACAAAATACAGCTACAAAAAAGGATAGGGAAGGGCTCTTGGAATATCTATGATGCTCGATATAACTGGCAGTTAGTACCAAAGAAGAAACATAACTTCCTCATCGGCTCTTTTCGGCTTGATCAGTTGCCATCAAAAGAGGAGCAGCTCGCACCATATCTTGATGCCCTGGAAGAAAGGGGCATTCCATTCTATTTGACCACAGTAGGTGTAGGGAGCCACATATATTTAAGGGTGGTCCATGTCGTTCCGGATGAATCACAGCTTCAGATCGACCTGGCTTTAACAAGATTAACCGAAGAGTTTAACGATTTTTCTCTGGAATTAGGAAAAGATTTCAATATTCATCCGCAAAAGATACCACAAGATGATCCGCTCGAAGAAACAAAATTTACCTTAGATGATCTGGTACTCACTATATCTAATGGAAATTCTACATTCTTAAAAAGAGAAAATGTCACCTCAAAGGTGAATCGACTCCCGATTAACATACGAGATCTCTTCGGAGGACTTTTTTCCCCACAAATTCGCCCGCTACAAAATGACCTAAAAGGGAAAAACATGATCGGCCTAAAGGTCATTAAGACCTCCCTGCCCGGGATGGTAGAGTATACCTGTTTTGCAATCGAAGAAAACTATCAGGAAAAACACACGCCCCTTGCTAAAAAACTTAAAGCGGCCGGCAAGATTCTTACTTTTTTTATCTATAGGCAAGATGACAAACCAGACTTGGACCAATTGGCACAACTTGCTGTAAAAAGCGAAATTAGAAGACGGCAATCCGAGGCTGCCGATATCGCTATATTAGAGAAAAAGGAAGCATCAAAACGATTAGCTTGGGAGGCCTCAGAGAAGATAGCGATCCACCAAAAATTTGAAGAGATCAAATACATTATTGAAAAATTCGGATATAGTAAACGTATCCACCCTGTTGTATTATATAAAAATACGGTAAATAATTTTCGTCTTATCGATGAGATAACAGGCAGTATTGACCTTACCGACTATCCGGATCTGGCGTCTAAGATAAAAGCTTTGATGTGGACCGAAAGCTCCGGGAATTCGCGGGCGAGATCCCGGAAAAATGCGCGGGGTCCCCTTCAAGTGACGCTAAACGGTTATATGCATACCCGTAGAAAATTTTCGGAATTAATCAGAATGGCTGAGAGGGCTGAAACGATCGAAGCAAGTGAAATGTCACAAG
Source organism: Desulfobacterales bacterium (assembly GCA_030672555.1). Lineage (GTDB taxonomy): Bacteria > Desulfobacterota > Desulfobacteria > Desulfobacterales. The sequence goes on along the minus strand of DAOVGD010000050.1, from coordinate 6,518 downwards.
CACAAGAGACCTTCCCTGTTGCAAGTCGAAGACTCCTTGAAAATGCCTGGCGGCTTGTAGATCCGAGCACAAGTTACAAGGAGGTGGGGCAAATTCCGAGATTGAATATTTGTGAAGGGACGTTGCAGTTTTTGATAGATTACGTCTTTTTCTCTCAACAATATATAAAAGAAAAGCCCAAAGGAAAACACAGGCGCTACTATCCATACCAATTAAGACGCAAACAGAACAATCATCATCCGGTTGAAGATAATATGTTTGATCCGGAAATCGCGGCAATGGCCGCTTACAATTACGGACGTTACGGCGTGATAAGGGCCATAAAAAGAAAGGGAAAGAATTTTGCACGGCTACTTCCTTATGAAACCCGCCGACACCTTGCCAATTATTTGATAACAAAGCTGAGCCTGGATGAAAGGTTTCTGGCAGAATACAAAAAACATACAAAACATGAGATCACATTAAAGTCTCCACGCAAGCCGTACCGGTTCAGGGGTAAAATCCGCAAGGTTGCGCAAAGCGACAACAAGTCCCATATGTTGGCCAACAAAGGGAAAGATTATAATTAGTGTCCATCGATGTAACAATTGTCGGATCCGGTACGTGCGTTCCCTCCTTGAAGCGAAGCAGCTGTTCCGTGCTCCTTGAGATCGCGGGAGAAAAACTCCTGTTTGACACAGGCGCGGGAACCCTGCGACGTCTCCTTGAGCTTGGAGTCGATTTTTCAGCGGTCCCATATATCTTTTACAGTCATCTTCATCCGGACCACACGGGTGAGTTATGCTCCTTTCTCTTTGCCATGAAATATCCTGAAACCTATCGGAGGAAAAAACCTTTTAAGATTGTGGCTGCAAAGGGATTTTGTGAGTTTTATGAAAGACTAAAGGGTGTGTATGGAGAGTGGATAACGCTTGATCCCTACCTGATGGAAGTAGTGGAGCTGAATAACGATAAGGCTGACTACCGAGATTTTGAAACTTTTCATGTAGATACGCTTCCCATGGCCCATACGGAACAGAGCATTGCGTATAGGATCACCTCAATAGATGGTGGATCAGTGGTCTATTCGGGTGATACCGACTTCTGCCAGAATCTTATTAAATTATCTAAAGACGCGGATCTTCTGATCTGTGAATCCGCCCTTCCTGATCAGATCAAGGCGCCAGGGCATCTGACTCCTTCTCTTGCAGGTCAGATAGCTGAAGAAGCAGGGGCAAAGAGCCTCCTCCTTATCCATTTTTATCCGGAATGCGAGTCGGTCGATATTGCTGAGCAGTGCAGAAAGACCTATAGCGGCAAATTGCTGCTTGCGGAAGACTGCATGCGAATCTCTGTTTAGTATCCATCCAGAAGTGGCATCTTTTGCCCCGATACTGCGTTCTCCGTCCCGCCCAGGCGGGACTACGCTTCCGGTAAAAACCTTTGTGCGGCCTTGTCTCGGGACAAAATCTACCACTTCTGGATGGATACCGCTTAGTAAACCATAAAAAGCTTGACACAACTTTCGGTAGTTGTTAGACAAAAAAGTTAAAGTTGCAGGGCAGAGGTGCCAAGGTCTCAAAAGCCGCAGACGGGATAACCCCTGCGGTTTTTTTATCTATAAAACAAGATGATTTCGTAATAAGTCCAAAATACCCCCTCTCCCTTGGCCGACTTCGCCATAGTAGCCTTAGCTACGACGGCTGAAATGGGAGGGGCTCGGGGTGAGGGGAAATATGACTTTAAACAAGAAAGGCAACAATAATGATAGTAATAATGGGAAAAAGGGCAACGGATGAGAGTATTGCCCAAATCGTAGAAAAGATAGAGGGCTTAGGGTTTTCCACCCATATATCAAAAGGTGTTGAACGAACCGTAATAGGGGTCATAGGTGGTGAAGGCGACAAAACAAAGGTTGAAAATCTTGTAAATCTCCCTGATGTGGAAAAGGTAGTCCCTATCTTAAAAAACTACAAGATTGCTTCCAGGGAGTTCCATCCGGATGACTCCGTGATTGATATCAACGGTATTCAAATAGGGGGGGATAATTTTGTTGTAATAGCAGGGCCTTGCTCCGTAGAAAGCAGAGAGCAGCTTCTAGAGACCGCTGAGATTGTAAAGAAATACGGAGCGGTTCTTTTGCGGGGCGGGGCCTTTAAGCCGAGGTCTTCTCCCTACAGTTTTCAGGGCCTGGAAGAGCTCGGACTAAAGATATTGGCTGAGGCAAGAGATAGATACGGTCTTCCAATAGTTACTGAGATCATGAATCCAAGGGACATCGACATGGTTGCCGATTACGCCGACATCCTTCAGGTGGGGGCCAGAAACGTTCAAAATTTTTCACTTTTAAAGGAGCTTGGAAAGATAAAGAAACCGATCCTCCTGAAAAGAGGGCTGATGACTACCCTTGACGAATGGTTAATGTCCGCGGAATATATTATGGCGGGTGGCAACGAACGGGTTGTCCTGTGTGAAAGAGGGATAAGGACATTTGAAACCGCATCAAGAAATACATTGGATATAAGCGCTGTGCCTATATTGAAAGAAAAGACACACCTTCCCATTATAGTGGACCCGAGCCATGCAGTAGGTTATTGGCAGTACGTAAGCGCCCTGGCCAAAGCTGCGGTTGCTGTCGGTGCAGACGGTATTATGGTAGAGGTACATCCCAGGCCTGAAGAGGCCCTCAGCGATGGAGGCCAGTCCTTAAAACCAAACAAGTTTGATCAAATGATGCGGGAATTGCGTCCATTTGTGGATGCAGCAGGGAAAAGGATGGTTAACCTTGGCTAAAGAACCGACGCTTAAGGGATTAAGAAAGAAAATCGACTCGATTGACCGTGATTTACTGAAGCTCTTGGTCAAGAGAATGGAAATTTCCAAAGAGATCGGAAAGGCCAAGAAGACGCGGGGCGTTAGCGCGTATCAGCCTGAACGAGAAGAAGAGATTATCGCAAAGATGACTGCTTCCGACCGGAAGAGCGCCTTGAGTGATATCGCCCTGAGACGGATCTATGCAGAAATTATGTCAGCTTCGCGTGCTCTTCAGGAGCAGATATCTGTCGGTTTCCTCGGCCCGGAAGGGACTTTTAGTCATATCGCTACCATGCGGCATTTTGGACATTCCATAAATCTTATTCCGAAAAAGGATATCCCGGAAGTGTTTATCGGTGTTGAAAAGGGGGTCTTTGATTTTGGAGTAGTTCCAGCGGAAAATTCAATGGAAGGGATAGTAAATGCTACGCTGGATATGTTCCGGCATACGGACGTGAAAATTAATGCGGAGATTCTGTTAAAGGTCGTTCATAACTTAATATCTTTGACCGGACGAAGAGAAGATATACGCATGATCTATTCTCACCCCCAGCCCGCTGCTCAGTGCCGTGCTTACCTGAATACGCACTTTCCGGATATCGAATTGGTTGAGACCCAAAGCTCTGCCGTTGCTGCTGAAAAGGCCGCCTCAAATAGAGAAAGCGCTGCTATTGCCAGCGAATACGCGGCAAAGCAATATGACTTAGAAATAATAGACAAGCACATAGAAGACTCAGCGAACAATATTACCAAGTTCTTTGTAATCGGACATCACCTCAACAGAAAATCATCCCATAGCAAGACCTCTATATTATTTTCTCTAATGGATCGACCGGGCGCCCTTTACAATGCACTGAGACCTTTTTCAAAAAACGGGGTTAATCTGACCAAGATCGAATCGCGGCCCACAAGGGAAAAGGCCTGGGATTATGTCTTCTTCATTGATATGGACGGACATATTGAGGATGACCCTATAAAAGAATCCCTTGAGGAGCTGAATTCAAAGGCACGATTTGTAAAAGTGCTCGGTTCTTATCCTGCCTGCAAGGAGATCCTGTAATATGAAGATTTCAATTGTCGGTGGTAATGGCCCAATGGGAACCTTGTTCAAAAGATTCTTTGAGGAACAAGGTCACGTGGTCGAACCCCTTGGCAGAAAAGACGAGCCCCACTACAAAGAGCGGCTTAAAGATTCAGACGTAGTCATTATCACGGTGCCTATTGCCGTCACAAAAGAGGTTATCCTAAAGGTGGGGCCATTGATACCTCCGGAGAGCCTTTTGATGGATATGACCTCTCTAAAGGTTTTCCCTGTGGAGACAATGCTCAGGGCATTCAAAGGAGAGGTGATCGGAACGCATCCCTTATTCGGCCCATCCCTGGAAACCCTTTCAGGACAGACTATTGTTGTAACGCGGGCACGGGGAGAAAAATGGCTTTCCTGGCTTACCGAGACCTTTACAAGAAATAATATCACAGTAACTCTTTCCACTCCCCAGGAACACGATCGTTTTATGGCGCTGACACAATGTGTTAGAACGCTCAATACCATGGTGCTCAGTAAGGTTATCAGGGATAATGAATTGAACCCGAAACAGCTTCTGAAATACGCAACTCCAATATTTAAGGGAGAAATGTGGTGGGTCGGACGACTCTTTTCTCAAGATCCCGAACTCTATGCCGGCATTCAAATGGAAAACCAGATGATCGGAAATGTCTTAGAAGACTATCTTTCCGCGGGAAAAGAACTTGTAGATATAATAACCCGAAAAGATAAAGAGGAGTTCATAAAACTTTTCGAAGAATCTGCAGATTATTACAAAGAAATACTTGAGGAGGCAAAGAACAGAAGCAATAAGATGATAGATGAAATTGTGAGGACATGATATGTCGCTTCACATCGTGATAGACGGGTACAACCTGATTCGCCAATCTCCCACCCTAAGCGCCATGGAATATATCAGCACCCAGGAAGGACGCGACGGCCTCCTCAAACTTCTCGCACAATACAAAAAAATCAAACGTCATAAAATTACAGTAGTCTTTGATGCCGCGTACGGGAATTCTTTCACGGAAAACAAGACACGACAACATGGGATAACCATTATCTTTTCCCGTAAAGGGGAGCTGGCCGACGACGTTATTAAACGCATGGTGGCAAAAGAAAGAGAACGTGTTATTGTAGTTACTTCCGACAATGACATCATCGACTTTGCTGTGCGTCATGAAGCAGCCACTATTGATTCTCAGGAATTCGAGGCTAAGTTGACCATGGCGTCTTATGCCGAGATGAAAGGAGGCGAAGTAGAGGACGAAGAGAATGGATGGTCCAAGACCACTAAAAAGAAGGGTCCTGCACGGCGCCTTCCCAGGCAACGGCGTAAGAGCCGGCGAAAGATCAGGAAATTGTAGATTTGAATTTAGACAGGGGAAAAAATGGCTGATCCGATTCTTGTTGTCAAGGATTTAGCAAAGGCTTTTAATAGGGTACAAATATTAAAGGGGATTTCCTTTTCCGTGAATCAAGGGGAGCATGTCAGCCTGGTTGGCCCCAGTAGCAGCGGTAAGAGCACCCTTTTTAAGTTATTACTGGGTGTTATGCCTCTGGACGAGGGTACGATTTTTTTAATGGGAGAGGATATCGGCCACCTTGCTGAAAGCAAACGCCGCTCTATTCTCAAACAGATTGAGATGCAGTTCCAACAAGGGGCCTTGTTTGATTCGATGACTGTCCGGGACAATATTCTTCTGCCCCTTAATGAAGAAACCAGTCTGGAACCAGAGGAAAAAGAGGCTGTAGTGTGTCAACTACTGAAGAGTGTTGATCTCATTGATGCTATTAATAAATATCCCTATGAACTCAGTGGAGGGATGCGCAAGCGAGTATCCCTGGTTCGTGCACTGGCCATCAAGCCGAAAATAGCACTTTTTGATGAACCAGCATCCGGGCTGGACCCGATTACCAGTGTCAATATCGTCAATATGATCAAAAAACTATCAGAAGAAGAGGAGATGACACTGCTGGTGGCTACTACCAGTATCCACATGGCTCAAAATTTTGCCAACCGTTTTTTGGTGTTGCATGAGGGAAGAATTGTTGCCGATGGATACTGGCAAGAATTGCTGGATCATCCAGATCCCTGGGTAAGTAATTTTATTCGAAAAGGGATTTGAACTTTATTCGAAAGACACCTTTCCTGCGTCGATGTGGGTCTTGAATTCCTTCAGGAGCATTGACAATTCTTTTTCACGCTGTTCCTTAAATTTTGACCACATCTCTTGACAGGCCTTGCATTCAGAGGCGTCCTTTATATAGGTGTCATATCTGTAAAGACTCCTTGATATTATCGAGATAGTTTCTATGAGATTGTAATTGATGTTTTTCAGCATTTTGTTCCTCCTTATGAGAGTCGTAGGATTAAGTCGCACCAAGAAAAGTACACGGGGTTCAGCAGATGGCAAGGTTTGGGACTCCCTATGCCCGGATGCTTGGAAAAGGGATAGGCTCAGAGGCTAACGCCAAAAGGCCACTATTAATAAAAAATTTTCACGTCTTATCTAAAAAATTGCAATCGGGGAATCCCTTATTTCGCGGTTCCAAAAACCTGATTTTATGACATGGAAAGTACGAGACAGGGTGCCAGGGAAGGTGGGATGTGCACATATGAGAGAACAGTCGCCCTCATCGCACGCTATATGTGGTGCTTGCCGTCTTCAGTCAAAAT
>DAOVGD010000192.1 GCA_030672555.1 Desulfobacterales bacterium | reverse complement strand
TGGCACGATTCGCATCCTTTACTCAAGCCTACCACTTCAAAATCGGCGATCCGGCCGTGAATGGTTTTCTTAAACCCTTCAACCACCTCTTCGTGACAATCCATGCAGGTTTCATCCCCTACATAACTGGCCCCTGGAATGGTGGGACAGACCGCACTCTTTCTGACAAATCCTTCCCGGGCGCAGCCTCCATGGAATAAGATGATGAACAGACCCGCAAAAACGACTACCAGAAGCTTTTCTTTCATCTCGCTGTCCTCCCTTTCTCACTCTACCCTTCGTGCAACTCACGCTCCGGAGAACGAATCCGCTTTAATCAACTGCCCGCCCCCAAAGTTTTCGTCTTGAGGGCCATCGTGGCCTTGTAGTCACATCGACTCTCCATTTTGCATAAGCGTGCACAAGTCATGCCGACCATGACCTATATCCCGAGATCAACATGGCAGCATGCTAATCAGCAAGCCGCATTACCTCCTGTCGTTCGACCTCGGGGATATTAGTGACCTGGGCTCAAGAAAAAACTAAAAGTCCTTTAAATGGGTGAAAACGGCACAGCAAACATTGTCTATTGTCCATCCACAAACTCCCCTCGGAGAGGGGAATGTGTCCCTGTGTTCTCTGCTGGAAGATTAAGAAACTTAGGCTATGGAATATCTGCCATAATTTAAAAGTGCATGCTCCACATCAGTAGTCTGACTCCAAAACAATATTATTCCAAACTACCTCTTTTTTCCGCTCAATCCGGTCCCCATCAGGGATATCAGGGATAGGGAGGATATCAACTGTTTGGGCAAGGCTGTATAGATTGAAGCGGAATTTTTTCCGCGTAGCCATTTTTTTGACGTTAGGTAGCCATTTTTTTGACGTTAGTAAGGCAAGAGGGGTCAAACCTAAAAATAAAGATTTATAATTGCTGAAACATGTGATAATTACAACAGATTATGGCACGGCAATTGCGCATCAGTTATCCCAATGCCCTTTATCACATCACCTGTCGGGGAAATAAAAGAGGGGCGGGCGAGAAAACATCTTTTTTTCTGATGAAGGTCGGAAGAAATTTCTTGAAATTATAGAAAGGACCCAAGATCGATATGATTATCTCCTTCATGCTTACGTTCTTATAACACTTTCATCTTTTAATTGAGACCCTCCTGGCCAACATTCAGGCTATTATGCATAACATCAACACAAGTTATACGGTCTACATTAACGGCAAGTACGATAGATGGGGCATCTGTTCCAGGGAAGGTACAAGTCGATTATAGTGGATAAAGATAATTATCTTTTGGCATTGAGCCGCTATATTCATCTAAACCCGGTTAGAGCTTCCATGGTACCGCGTCCTGAGGACTATCCATGGAGCAGCTACTGCTATTACATTGGGAGGGCGGCTCCGCCTCCATATGTTTACACCCTGACCACGCTGGCATATTTTTCTGCGAAGTCGAAAGAAGCGCAAAGGAGTTGTAGGGAATTTGTTGAAGACGCAATACATGATGGGGGAGATAATCCACTTGTAGGTGTAAAGGGTGCATTGGTCCTTGGATGTGAAGAGTTCGTAAGAAAAATAAGGAATATGATAGATGAATACAGGGGCGATTCTGAACTTCCCAGTGCAAGAAGGATTCTTCCCCGGCTTGGGGGGAAAGGTGACTCAGGCTAGTTCTATTATTTAATAGTTTGCGAATCAATACCGATGTGTTAATTAACAACAAAAAGTAAAGGAGAGACTGGAACTTGGAGCATACTATTACTGTATTAAAGGTTAACGACTTAAATCTGCTACACAATAGGATGAGAAGCGGAATGGTCAATATTCGAGTGGATACCAAGGTGGGGTCCTGCTCCGAGTCTCCTGAAGAATACGGCATTGCCCATTTTTTGGAGCATATCATGTTTAAGGGGACAATGAAAAGGGTGGCCAAGGATATAAAAAAAGATGCTGCAAGAATCGGTGGCAAACTCAATGCATGGACTTCGTTTGACCAGACTGTGTATCATATAACTGCTTTAAGGGAAGAATTTGAACGTGCTTTTGAGCTTCTGTCAGACCTTTTTTTAAACCCGATATTCCCTGAAAAAGAGATTGAGAAAGAGAAGATCGTCGTACTTGACGAGATTCGGAGATCAGAAGATCGACCTGCAAGCTTGTTGCACCACAAGATGTCAGGAAGGTGTTGGTCACATAATATCGACCATAGGATATTGGGTCTCAAGGAGAATATAGAGAGGATAACAAGAGACGAGATCATTAGCTGGCGTAATAGGTACTATTCAGGCGAAAATATTCAGATTGCCGTTGCTGGTGATATTTCCGACCAGAAGGTGGCCGATGCCGTCAATAGATATTTTTTCTCAAGCCATGAGACTGAGAAAGTGGTCTATCCTGACGTAACGTTTAGGGGCGGGGGGGATGACTTTTACAAAAGCGGCATCACTGCGACCTATTTCTTCATGGGATATCCCGCACTTCCCAGGGAGCACAAAGATCACATTAAACAGAAGGTGATGGCTTATGTCTTGGGAGGACATTCTTCCTCATTGTTGTTTGAACGTATACGGGAAGAGATGGGATTGGTTTACGGGATCGGGGCCACAGTCTTAAATGTTGAAGCCTTCAATACATTGGCTATGGGTACGAGCTCAAAACCGGACGATATAGATGTAATCGAAAGGGCTATAAAAGAGATAATCGCAAAGCTGTGTTCCTCCAAGATTTCCGAAGATCGCTTGATCATGGCAAAGGCATCTATGTTAAGTTCGATAAGGATGATAGCAGAGTCCCCCGTTGGGATGAACCAGATTGTTGCTTCGGGATACTTAAAGGGAGATTCCGAAAATATGTACAAGAGGTTTAATCAGGAGATTCCAAGGGTTACGCGGGATGATGTATTGTCAATAGCCCAGGAAACATTCAAGGCAACGCCATACATCGGGAGACTGTGGCCTGAATAATGTTATGTCTTGACACATTTTGAAGATATGTTTTACGTAATGAGGTATGGAAGAAGGCTATGCTATTGCGAATGCTATGGATCTTTTTGGTGTTTCACGCCGGAAGATTCAGCAATGGATTACGGACGGTTTCATAGCGGTAAATATGAATCCGAAATCTCGCAAACGCCTTTCCAGAAACAATCTTGTAGAAATTGGCGTCCTTAAGCAACTGGATCAATATAATTTTTCCATAGAATATCTAAAAAAGGTGTGGCCTAAAATTCGGCCTATCTTGTCCCAGCCTCCTTCTTCGCGGCCAGATCACAAAGAATGCCTCTGTGTGGCATTGACAGCCTTTGATTCCCCGCCGAGATTGATGGATTTGACCGATATGGAGGGCCTCGATTTTTTTATAGACAAACTGGAAGACGAATTTATAGATTTTTCCGATTTTGTTGAGGTGTCCTTGATTAATATTAATAGGATTAAACGGATAGTACAGGAAAATTTGATGATCTCGTAAAAGGATGGATTGCTTATGTCAAGTTTTGTTAAAAGAAATGTATTTCTAATTCTTCTTGCTTTTTTTCTCTTGGGTTGCAATCAGACTTCTTCTCCTTTTTTCAAAGAAGAGATCGGAAGGCTGAAGCTTGTTCGATTGATTACCGGTGAGGATGCCTTACTTGCCATAAACAACCTCCACGGAAAAGAGATCGATATAGTAAGGGGGATGATCGCCTGCTACCAGGGAGAAAAAGAAAAAGCGACGATATGGCTTTCTGAGTCGGCAAGTGGGGATGAGGCCATACAACAGACCGATGATATGATCCGCAAGATGAGAGATAGCAAAAAAACGCCCTTCAGTGATTATGAAGAGATAGATCGGGGTGGGATGAAGATATATTCATTTATGGGGATGGGGCAGCAGCATTATATTTTCAGAGTCCAAAAAAGCATCTATTGGATATCGGCGAACCCTGGTACGATTGATAAAGTCTGGGAAGAGATGGTTAAATAACCGTTCTAAAAGTCTTTGATGAGCTTATCTTGGTCACTTTTTGCTACCCCCCTTTATCCTTGACATTTATTGTCATTTTTGGGTTAATTATAATTGTAAGTTAACCCCTGAATACGTTCCAAACAAAGAAAGGACTTGAAAATGATGCGAAAAATGGTATGTCCGCCCTTGGCGCTGGCTGTTACGATCTGGTTTACCTGGTTTTTCCATCTTCATGGTATAGCTAATGCCGCATTGTCTCCATCCAAGACCCTGACACCAGGTGTCGACTTTTATTCATCTGAAGACCTGGCAAAGGTAAAAAATCTCCTTGAAAGAAAAGATGTGCGGGAAAAACTGATTGCGTTTGGCATGCAGCCTGATGAGGTAGAGGAAAAGCTCGTCCAAATGAGTCCCGACCAACTTCATCTGTTGGCACAGATGTCGGACCGGGTAGCAATGGGAGGCGATGCCTTGAGTGCGATCATCGCGCTTCTTGTTATTGCTTTGCTGGTTGTGGTGATTATCAAAGTAATGGACAAAGAGATCATAATACGTTCAAAATAGTGATCTGAAGCGGATGATTCGATTGACGATCTATTCGAGCCGGACTATAAATGCGATTTTGGGTCTGGCTTTTTTTTGGACTCTTACCGGTTGCTTTTTTGCCGATTCTGTTCGTTTGGACTCTTCTCCGCCTTCCTTATTATTGCAAGTCCCTTTTATCGAACAGAAAGACAACTTATGCGGCCCGGCCGCTGTAGCCATGGTACTTTCCTTTTACGGCTTGCCGGTTAGCCAACAGAAAGTGGCGGAGAAGACATTTACCGCAAGCCTCAATGCTACCCTTCTGTCTGACTTAGTGAACTACGTCAATGAACTTCCCGGGTTCGCGGCGTGGTCTGCGTCGCTCTCCGTGGAGGAGCTGGAAAAGAAGATCCTCCACGGATATCCGACTATTGTTTTGGTGGACGAAGGTATCGGCCCCTATCAGGTATTACACTACATGGTTGTTGTGGGGATAGATCGGTCCCAAAACAAGATTTTTTGTCATACGCGAAAGGATATGAACAAGGTTTTCCGCACAGGGTATTTTTTGAAGAAATGGCGAAAAATGGATAACTTAGCGTTGACAATCGCACCTGAAGAGGCGCAGGTGCGATGAGGGTATTGTAAGATATGGCACTCCCACGTCGATTCCTGTCAGGTTCCCTCTTTGTGGTACTTTGCCTTTTATGGACCCTTTTCCAGGCAGGGGGTTGTTGCAGTGTTCCTGAGATTATCGTGCTGGATGATCCTCTGACTTCCGAAGAGCACAACGATCTTGGTGTTGCTTATGAAACAGAAGGGAAGTACGATCTTGCCATCAAGGAATACCAAAAAGCCCTTAAGAAAAACCCTTCTCTTCTGGTCAGCAAGGTCAATCTGGGTAACGCATACGCCCGGCAGGGAAAATACCCAAAAGCCGTTTCTGTTTATGAGGATGCAGTTAAAAGACAGACAGAGGTGGTGCCTGAGCTATGGAACAACCTGGCGTGGGTCTATTATAAGCTCGGTGAAAAAACAGCAAAAGCTGAACAGCTCTGCCGTGAGGCCATAGAGGCAGATCCTTTAAACCGATACCTCTATTGGGATACATTGGGGGAAGTGTTAACAGCGAGAGGTAAAACCCATGAGGCTATAGAGGCGTTCCGATCGTCCATCATCACCACTCCGAAAGGAGACCATAAGACCCTGATAAGGACCTATATTCATTTGGCAAAGGCATACTGTGCCGCAGGCTTCAGGGACAAGGCCGAAGAAAGCATCAATACAGCATTGTCCTACAGACCTTCTGAAATCGTAAAGGAAGAGCTTGATACGCTCCTTTCTGATGTCCTCAGAACGTGTCCGTGACATGAAGTAAACTCTGATGATTTCGTCTTTGCAAAAAAACGTTTTTGTGTTAGAAATAATTTTTATGGGTAAACTTATAGGGATAGCAAATCAAAAGGGCGGAGTCGGGAAAACTACTACCGCGGTCAATCTTGCCGCATCTCTTGCCGTTGGAGAACGAAAGACACTTCTGGTAGACTGTGATTCACAGGGGAACGCGACTTCCGGTGTCGGAATAATCAAGGAAGATGTCAAAGAACACATCTACCATGGGTTGATCGGAGAAGTACCGATCGAAAACCTAATTCATGACACCGAAATAGAATACTTAAAAGTGCTCCCCGCTCACATAGACTTGGCAGGCGCAGAAGTAGAATTGATCTCGGTTGAACGGCGCGAACAGTATCTTAGAAACCTTCTTCAGCCTATTATTGACGATTATGAGTTCATACTCATTGACAGCCCACCTTCTCTCGGCTTGATCACGATCAATGTTCTTTCTGCCGTAGATAGCACAATCATACCGCTTCAGTGTGAATATTACGCCTTAGAAGGTCTTGGGCAGTTTTTGAATACATACCATCGTGTAAAGCAATCGTTCAACCCAAAGTTGACCATTGAAGGTATACTCCTTACCATGTTTGATAAGCGAAACAACCTTTCCCATCAAGTTGCGGAAGAGGCGCGAAAACATTTCAACGGTCTGGTGTTTGACACACACATCCCAAGAAATGTCCGGTTGAGTGAATCTCCCAGCTTTGGTAAACCGATCATTCTGTACGATATCACCTCCTCTGGCGCCAAAAGCTACCTAAACCTTGCTCAGGAACTACTAAAACGGCAAAGAGGTCGCCATGCCTGAAAAAGAGAAAACAAAAAAAAGGGCGCTCGGACGAGGTATCGACACACTGATACCGAATTTGGACACCCTTACGCGGGAAAGAGATTTTTTCCTCTGTAATATAGACTCCATATACCCGAATCCCATGCAGCCGAGACAGTCTTTTCCTGACGATTCCCTTAATGAACTGGCTGCATCCATTAAAGAAATGGGGGTTATTCAACCACTCATCGTACGCACAGCAAACACCGGGTATGAGTTGATCGCAGGAGAACGCCGCTGGAGGGCCGCCAAACTCGCAAAGCTCAAAAAAGTCCCTGTGCTGATCAAAGAGGCATCCTCCGGTGAAATGTTGGAACTCGCCCTGATCGAAAACATCCAAAGAAAGGACCTGAACCCCTTAGAAGAAGCAGAAGCTTATCGTCGGCTGGTTAATGAGTTTGGGCTGACCCAGGAAGAATTAGGGAAACGGATCGGAAAGGACCGTTCCACAGTAGCCAATTTTTTGCGGCTCCTGAATCTTCCCGAACCTATCCGCGCAGACATATTGAATGAGATCCTCACAATGGGACACGCCAGGGTACTGGCTGGTATTGAAAATCGGTCACTCCAAAAAAAGGCGTGGAGATATATCATATCCAAAAGGCTTTCTGTTCGAGGCGCGGAAGAGCTGGTAAAAAAACTCAAAGCACCACGTAGAAAACCAACCCCAAAGAAATCCCCTACATCAGATGACATATATTTTAAAGCTCTGGAAGATGACCTGACACGGAGTCTCGGCACAAAAGTCGCTATCAAGCGTAGCGGAAAACGGGGTACACTCGCAATTCAATATAACAACAATAAAGATCTGGAGCGGTTGATTGCGAAGCTGAAATAGTAAATCGTTAAGTAGTTAACGAAGTCTGGGCAAAGCACAATGGCATTTAACTGGTTTAAGAAGAAAAAGACGGAGACATCGGAGCAGGAACAAGAGACTGGGATAACCGAAACACCGGTTGAACCATCCGAACAACTTACTCCGGCCCCTGAACCGGAACCTCCCGAAAACAAAGGAGGTTTTTTTAAACGGTTAAGAGGCCGGCTCTCCAAAACACGAACGGCACTTGTAAGCCGGATGGATCGGCTCTTTCTC
>DAOVGD010000014.1 GCA_030672555.1 Desulfobacterales bacterium | reverse complement strand
TGTTTGACATAAGAGAAACGTACCCCTATAATACTAGTAAAGAATCCACGCCCAGAGGACGTGGCCTTGGGCGTTTTATGGAGTACTCCACCATTCCCCAGTAAACGGATCGGCAGAGCCAATGGGCTCTGACCCCGCCCAGACGACAGGGTTTTCCAGGACTCAATAAAATGTATAAAATTCTGATCATAGACGATGATGAGACCTTAAGCGGCGCAGTTACTGCTTACTTCAGCGAAATGGATTTTCAGGCAGTCCAAGCATTCGACGCATTGGAGGGGATTGAACAATATAAGAAGGAAAAGCCAGACGTTGTTCTGATGGACTATTTTATGCCCAGGATGACCGGCCTGGAAGGGTTAAAATTACTTAAGTGCGAGGATCCAAATGCCTTAGTGATTATGATGACAGGAGCCGGGTCGGAAAAGATCGCGGTAGAGGCGATGAAGGCCGGCGCAGAAGACTATGTAGCAAAACCGCTCAATATGGATACCCTTGTCAGCCTGGTCAAAATGCACATAGAACGACACCGGGAAAGGTTAGAGCATGTTCGCCGCAAAGAGGAATTGGAAACATACAATTGTTATCTGGCCCACAATATGGAACATGTAAATGAAGCGATTATTGCTACGGATGCTGAAGGCAAAATCAAGTATATCAATAAAGCGGCTGAACAATTTTGGCTGTACAAAAAAGAAGATGTCATAGGTCTGACTATATGGGACATCTTTGAAAAGGAAAAGATCAATCTTGCACCCCAAAAAATTAAAGAGGCGTTGTTTTCCACTGGAAAGTTCAAAGAAGAGTTCAAATTTGTCCGAAAGGATGAAAACATACTTTATGGTCTTCTTTCCGCATCTTTTATAAAAAATGATCCGATTGAAGCAATAGTCGCCGTAGTTACCGACCTGACGCGTATAAAAGAGATGGAAAATCGCCTCATTAAAAGTGAACGAATGGCGTCCCTGGGCCATTTGGCAGATGGGGTAGCACATCAGGTCCGCAATGCCTTGATCACCCTCGGGGGATATGCCAATCTGCTCAAAAAGAGAATGGTTCCGGACGACAAAAACAGGCCCTATCTGGAACCTATCATAGGAAGCGTGGAACGATTAGATGATATGGTGCGGGAGATTGAAAATTATGCCTATTACACCCATAAGGATCTGGCGGAATTTAATCAAATAGAATTACTCCCCGTTATAAACTCTGCCATAGAAAAAACATTCAAGACAAACGAATTCAAAAACATAGCTGTCTCCCTCGATATTAAGCCCAAAGATATCACCCTTGTAGGAGACAAGGCATTTCTCAGAGAGCTCTTTTTTCAGATAATGCTAAACGGTTGCGAGGCAATGGAAAGCGAAGGAAGCCTGAAAATTAAGGGCAGGGAGAGAGAGGATTCTGCTATAATCAAGATATCAGACACAGGCAGGGGTATACCGAAAGATGACCTTCCACTCGTCTACGATCCTTTTTACACGACACGAAACCGGGGCGCCGGAGTAGGGCTTACCATTGTTTTGCGAATTTTGGAAACGCACAAGGGATCCATTGATATAGAAAGCACGCCTGGCAAAGGCACTACCTTTACCATAGTACTCCCTAAGACAAGATCCCCACAAACATAGGTTTTGATAGACTCAAGCCCTTTTCTTATTTTTTTATATTGCCAAACAACACAAGATTATATTAAGGTTCTATAAATTATTTGATAACTACTCAGGTTGTTAGGTTCAGGGTTCACGGTTCTAGGTAGCTCGCCTTGCTTTCTTCACATTTACAAGGCAGAGTAGAGTTTCCCCTGAACTCCGTTGCGAGACCGCTTGGTGTTTCGCAAGAACCGGATGAATTCCGCATTCGTATAGCCTCTCTTTCACCTGCCCGCCATCGCTCTCGCTCAGGCGAGGCGGGCGGGTCAGTTAAACCTTGAACCGTGAACCCCTGAACTTTGAACCTGAGCAGTTACATTGTTTGTAGATAAAAGGAGATAAAAACATGAAAGAATTGGTTCAAGCAGCATTAGACAAGATTCGTCCCGCGCTTCAGGCAGATGGCGGTGATGTGGAGCTTGTCGAGATAGAGGGAAATGTTGTAAAGGTCCGCCTGCAAGGCGCCTGCAAGGGATGTCCAATGTCGCAACAAACATTGAAAAATGGTATAGAAAAATTCCTCATGAAGGAAGTCCCAGAAGTAGAACGGGTCGAGGGAGTCGATTAAGGAATAAATTGGTCAAGTAGTTGAGTTGTCGAGTAGAGAAGATGTAAGATTGACGACTCGACGACTTGACCATTTAACCAATATCTAAGGACCAACGCACTACTGACGCCCCCCATGTGAGACCTGCCCCAAAGGTAACCAATAGGACAATATCACCCGGTTTTAACAATCCTTCTCGATTGGCCTCGTCCAATGCGATCGGGATAGAGGCAGAAGATGTGTTGCCATATTTATGGATATTGGTATAGACCTTTTCCATCGGAATGGAAATCTTCTCGGCTAAGGCTTGGATAATCCGAATATTCGCCTGATGGGGTACTACAAGTTTTATATCAGAAGCAGAAAGGTTGTTGTGTTCCAATGCTTTCGTAGCAACATCAGCAAGATGTTTTACCGCTTTTTTAAATAACTTATTACCTTCCATAGCCAGGTAATACGGCTTCCCCTCAAAGGCGTCTAAAATTTTCGGAGGATCAGGATTACCTTCTTCCGAATAGAGGAGTTCCCAGCATCTACCATCAGAACCAAGATGAGTAGATAAAATGCCATTATCATCATCGGCCTGAGACAGCACCGCCACACCAGCTCCGTCTCCCAGTAGAACACATGTGCTTCTGTCTTGCCAATTAGCAATGGAAGAAAGTCGTTCAGCGCCAATCACCAAGGCTTTTTTACAACTTCCGACCGCAATGGCATTTTCTGCAATCGAAAGAGCATAAAGAAAGCCGGAACATCCCGCCGAGACATCGAATGCATTGGCATTATCAGCATTGATCTTATTCTGTACCAGACAGGCAACGGCGGGGAACTGTCGATCAGGAGTAATTGTACCGACAATAATGAGATCCAGCTCACCTGGCGACACTTTGGCCATATCAAGGGCTTTCAGAGATGCATCGGCCGCCAAATCAAAGGCATTCTCTTCCGCACCCTTCTGGGCGATCCGTCGCTCTTTGATCCCGGTCCTTCTTGTAATCCATTCATCCGAAGTGTCGACAATCTTTTCAAGATCCACATTAGTTAGAATTCTCTTGGGAGTCGTGGATCCTGTGCCTATAATACGAGCTCTTAACATAGTGCAATGTTTCCTCGCTTTTAATTGAATTGGGACACAGATTTGCACAAATACACACAGATCGGGATTCTTGATAATCTCCGTTCATCTGTGTCCAAAATGGGAATTTCTTAGTTTCAAGTGAAATTAGTTTGATATCATAACATGAGAAATCTGTCACTATTTTTTTAAAAAATCTCCTTGCTGACATCGATTCCTTTTGGTACACACACCCCTAATAATTTCGAAATCCGAAGTCCGAAATTCGAAACAAATTCAAATTACCAAAACACAAAATCCGAAACAATATTATTGAGAAATTCGTATGCTTAATTCACGAAAAGCAGGGCGCTGCGTAACATTCAATAACATTTTGAAAATTTGATATTTAGATTTCGGATTTGTTTCGAATTTCGATATTCGATATTCGGATTTATCCCCTTTTGTTTCGAACTTAGGACTCTTCTAAAATAGATCAATACGAGGCTATCACATGTCTATATCAAAAAACATCGAAGAAATCTTGTCCCGCTCCTCATGGATACGTAAAATGTTTGAAGAAGGTGCCCGGCTCAAAGCCGAACATGGGGCCGAAAATGTATTCGATTTCAGCCTTGGCAATCCCAATCTGGACCCTCCTGAACAGTTTTCAAAGATTCTCAAAGAAACTGCAAAAACAGTCAAGCCGGGGAGTCATGCCTATATGCCTAACACAGGCTATCTTGAAACACGCAAGGCAATAGCCGATTTCTTGACAGACGAGCAAGGTGTTTTTATAACCGCAGAAGATGTTGTTATGACGTGCGGTGCCGCCGGCGCGCTGAATGTCGTCTTAAAGACCATACTAAACCCCGGGGAAGAGGTTATCACCCCGGCGCCTTACTTCGTGGAATACAATTTTTACGTGGGAAACCACGCGGGAATTCTAAAAACGGTACCGACCCGATCAGATTTCGACCTCGATATAGCGGCTATTGAAAAAGCCATCACTCCCGATACCCGCGCGGTACTGATTAATTCTCCCAACAATCCCACCGGCAAGATATATACCCAAGAAACCTTGTTGAAACTCAGCACCCTCCTCACGGAAAGGGGTAAAGATCTCAAAAAGACGCTCTATCTCATCTCTGATGAACCTTATCGTAAAATCGTCTTTGACAACGCCAAGGTTCCGACTGTGTTGGCCAATTACCCCAACAGCGTCATAGCCACATCATACTCCAAAGATCTTTCCATCCCGGGCGAACGGATAGGTTTTTTGGCAGTAAACCCAAATGCTGATCATAGGGAAGACCTGTTGGCCGGCCTGGCATTGTCCAATCGCATCCTTGGCTACGTAAATGCCCCCGCGTTGATGCAGCGAGTTATCACAAAATTACAGGGCATAAGTGTTGATCCAAAAATCTACCAACGAAAGCGGGACCTTCTATGCGATGCTTTGGCCGATTATGGTTATTCTTTTGAAAAGCCATCAGGAGCCTTTTACCTCTTTCCCAAGGCCCCAATACCTGATGACGTAGCATTTGTACAAGCGCTTCAGGAAGAACTCATCTTAACCGTGCCGGGAAGCGGTTTCGGGGGAATGGGGCATTTCAGAATCGCCTTTTGTGTGGATGATGAAACAATTCTACGCGCGCTGCCGGGTTTTAAGCGGACGTTAGAAAGACTCCAATAATTCCTTGGGGATAACGTAAAATATCTTTCTTTCCCTAAAGCCTACATTCATACCGTCCCTGCTTTATGCGATGAGGCAAAGGAGTCCGGCCGCGATGACGACTACGGCTACGGCATGGGCCACGGCTACATGATGGGCGATCGCCTGGCTGTGCATGGAAGGGGTCGCACCTACTTGCGCCCCCGCGCCTGGCGGTCGATGAAACCTGAGCAGCGGAAAAAGTGTGAGAAGATACAGGCCGAGCACCTAATGGACACCTTGGAGCTGAGAAAAAAACTGGCCACAAAACGAATCGAAGTAAAAACCCTGTGGGCGCAGCCAAACGTGGACCGCGCCAGGATTGAAAAGCTTTCCGATGAAATCGCCGAGCTTTATGCCGAACTTTCGAAGAAACGCGACAAATACCTGTTAAAATGCCGCCATGAGTTCGGAGATCAGGGTTGGCGCTGCCCCGGTAATAGGTGGCAAGGCGGCCCTCATCGGTGACTCATCGGAGTCGTGTATTAAAATCACCATTAGACAGTGCTGGTAACCTGATCAAAAAACAGCAGAGGGGTAAGGTCTTCATTCTTCACTTTTCAGTTTTTGCTTTGTCAAGAATGAAGACCCGACCCACCTGTCTTTTTTATTTGCCACAGCATTTTTTATACTTCTTCCCGCTTCCACATGGACAGGGCTCATTGCGTCCAACTTTCTTTTCGGCTATCTTTGGTTTTGCTGGATTCAATAATCTTTCTAAATCGGTAATATCCTCTGGTTTATCTGGTTCCAATCCAATAGTATATTTCCAGTCGTTTTCTTCAAATATTGATGCTACCTCTTTCAATCTTTCTTCGGTTTGTACATTAACAACAGCGGGCCTCTTTTCAGTACCCAATTTTCCCGTCTTTTGACCATTAAAAATTTTTTTCATGTTTTCACCATTAAATAAATATCATAGGATTAATCTACCGGGAACAAGTAACGCTGGTGAAATATTGACATTTGTCCTTCCAATGCCCTGATTACTTTTCCTTATTACTTTTTTTACCTATTCGAAATCAAATATATCATTTTCAATCCAATACCAGATAAATGTCAATATTTCACTGGCGTAAAAGAAACAAAGGGGTCAAAGAAACAAAGGGGTCAAACCTACACTCTTCACAGTTTTAATTTCTTCTTTAGGATAGCGACTTTTTTGCTTAAATTTTTATTTCTTTTCAGTTTATTATGAAAGACTAGGGTCAAACCTACACTCTTCACAGTTTCAATTTTTTCATTAGGATAGCCACATTTTTGCTTAAATTTTTATTT
>DAOVGD010000019.1 GCA_030672555.1 Desulfobacterales bacterium | reverse complement strand
TGACAAGTGACAAATGACAAATGCTAAATGATAAATGCCTAATGATAGATGCCCAGACCATAACCCTTGGTATTTCCCCCTGTCCCAATGACACGTTCATATTCCACGCAATGCTGCATGGTCTTGTCGGGAGGCATACCTTTGACTTTAGCCTGCACATGGAAGATGTGGAGACACTGAATCTCTTAGCGAGGAATGGGACGCTTGATGTAACAAAGATATCGTATCATATGTACGGCTTTCTGCGAAATGAGTATGTGGCACTCAACAGCGGCGCTGCACTGGGACGGGGTTGTGGACCGCTTCTTATTGCCCCTCCAGGGAGCGCTCTTCCAGTATTAAAGGACAAAGTCATTGCCATCCCTGGTCATTTTACCACGGCCAATCTCTTATTGCAATTGATGACGGGCGGGCACGAGAAAGTGCGGGAGATGCGCTTTGACAAAATTGTAGATGCCGTGGCATCAGGGGCTGTTGCTGCTGGTTTGATTATCCATGAGACACGTTTTACATATCAAGAGAAGGGCTTGATCCCGTTGGTCGATCTCGGCCAGTGGTGGGAGAATAGAACCGGCCAGCCGATTCCGTTGGGCGGTATTATTGCACGACGCAATCTGGGAGAGTCTGCAATAAGACGTCTCGATGAAATGATCAAGGAGAGCATACTGTATGCGCGAAAACATCCTGAGTCCTCCAGGAAATTTATTAAAGAGCACGCTCAGGAACTTTCCGATGAAGTGATTAACAGTCATATTGATCTATATGTGAACGATTTTTCCGTGGACCTCGGCAATGAGGGGAGAAGAGCGATAGAAACCCTTTTTAAGGCTGCGGAGCAGTTACACATTATACCGAAAGATGACAGGCCGTTATGGGTGATTTAATTGGAGAAGAGAGAATTCTTAAGGACTGCTGTGAAAGCAGTCTTTTAATAATTTTCAACAAAAAAGCTATATTGATAGGTTTTTGAAGAAGGAGGGAGGTATATCCCTCTTTCAAGGCTTTTTGTGCATTAGTTCCCTGCGAATCGCCAGTAAGGATAATGATGGTTGCATGGGGATCAAATTCTCTTATTTTTCGACATGTCTCATATCCATTCATAATCGGCATATCCATGTCCGTCAGGACGAGGTCAGGTTTTACCGCTTTGTATTTCTCAAATCCTTCAAGACCATTTGCGGCATCTGCAACGGCATACTCGCCTTCCATTGTGAGAAATTCCACAAGAAGGCTGGAAAATCTTGTATCATCTTCTACTACAAGTATTTTTTTGCGTCTCATTTTTACCTCCCTCATCAAGCCGATAGAGGTGACATTTATCCTTCTTCCATGTACACCGATTAAGGAAAAACTTGGGGTTGGAATATGCCAAATCGGTCGTGTTAGCGCGCTTTTGTTACGGCTATGTTTTCTTTAATATTTTCAAATGTTTTGTCTCCGATACCTTTTACATGTTTTATGTCTTCAATGGAAGTAAAGGGACCATGCGCCTCCCTGTATTCAACAATTGCCGAAGCCTTTACGGTGTCGATCCCCTTGAGGTTACAGAGGTCTTCAGCAGAGGCCTGATTAATGTCCAGATTAATGTCCAACTGCTCCATTGTACCTTGCGAGTCTGCCAGTACTACAGGAGAGATTAAGAACATTGCCACCAAGGCAAGGCATACAGCAAACAACCCTTTTCTAGCTTTCATATAAAAACCTCCTTTACAGGCTATTCCACCCCCAACTTTCCTCTTTATCTTTATGATGCATTAGCGATAAGTGTGCCAACCCGAGATCTCTTTACAACCCGTTGAGATTAAAAGATTATTAGTTTTTGGCTCTTTGCGGCATGTTGTTTCTGTAGGAATTATACAACACCAATATACAATATTAGCTTGTAATATCAAACAGTTAAGCTGATTTTTGCTTTTATTGTCTGATATGTATGAAATTTCCTACAAAAAGGGGGGTGGGATTCAGCTACTCCTTTCCAATCATTTTTTGAAAGGCCGGTGTTTCTGCTGACTTGCCAAGGGTCTCTAACTGCTCTTTTAATTCTTCCGGATTTTTAAAGGAAAGGCGGACCGTGTAAGTGGCCCCTTCAAAGTACGGAGGAGGGGTCAATTGGATAGAGTTCCCCAAGTTCAGACGCTTAAGGTTTGCAAAAAAGCGGTCCTCTGCTTCCGTAAGTGCTGGAAATCTTCTCCGCTTCAGGTGATCGCGCACTTTTCGTGTTTTTGCAGGGCGGCTTCGATCTCTTTCACCCACAATTGCACGGATAGGTTCAGATGTGATCACTTCTATTGGTGATATGGCTTCGCGCTGTGCGATTTCATCAATAAGGGTGATGAGTTCACACTCTTTGTTTTGGCTCAGATTCAATCCCTTGAAGAGTTCGAAAAATGCAACTTGCTCCAAGGGTTCAAACGGAAAGAGGGCAACTGCTCCTTCAAGTGACAGGTCTCCTCGGAGAATCCCTTTTTGTAGGGACTTGGGGAGTGTAGTCAGTCCTTTGATTTTTTGAAAGACTTTCTGATTTAAGGGAATGTTCAGCAAGGGGCATATGGTTTCGAAACGATTCGCCTCAGGGAGAAGGGGGGCGAGTCTCTCTATTCCGTAAGATTGCTCGATCAGGTTGAATGAACGGTGAGAACGGTTGTCCGATATCGCTATTTTGAGGCAATCAAGGTCGGACAGGGTGTCAGATACGATGCGGGCTGAAACCTCAGACCAGCCAAGCTCGTTACAGCACCATATACGTCGTCTACCACAGACAATTCGATAGCGTTGATCCTGCCGTTTTTTCAACAGAGGAGGATTGATGAGCCCAACGGTTTTAATCGATTCAAGGAGCGGATGTGAGACACCTTCTATACTGATGGTATAAGCATCATCGTCAAGGTCGATGCTGTCAATGGGCACGGTAAG
>DAOVGD010000040.1 GCA_030672555.1 Desulfobacterales bacterium | reverse complement strand
GGAAGGAACGGTCAGGATTTTGACGTAGGTCATCTATAACAGACTGCGGCAAAGAAACCGAGGTTTTTAACAACTTCAGTTTACCTCCATACTTAGGGACAACCTGCATAGATTCTTTTATAACTTCGGGGCTGCCCCGTAAAGAGAAACGTCGGAGATCCGCCGAGGCGGGACCGTACCGGGGTCAATCCTGTTTCAGATAACTTCCCCACCCCAGAGTTGCTTAAGAAATATCTGCCAGGGAAGTATTTCAATTTGGTCTTCCGTTTTACGAGGTTTTGAATCCATTGATACCAGTATGCTTCGCCGAGTTGAATATTCTTCCTTGAATCTTCTCACTCCTTTCAAATGCATCTTACCAGTTACCTCGGCCGATTTTACCTCGATCACAATTTCATTATCGCCTAGAACGAAATCAACCTCAATCCCGGAAGAGGTCCTCCAATAGGTGATCGGGTAAAACAATTCAGAATAACTAGAGTGCGCCACGATTTCCATCCATATAAAATGCTCAAAAGCTCGACCGAAAAGCTCAGATCCAGGCACTACTTTACCCCGGCGACTGAGGTAGATCACCGGTGAGAGGTCAAAGAAATAGAATTTGGGACTTCCTACTAACCGCCGTTTTCTCCTTTTTCGGAAAGCCGGTAAATGCCGTCCGATCAGAGTGTCTTCTAGAATCTGGAAATAGTCCTTGACCGTTGGGCTGGAAATGCCACACTCACGGGCTATATTGGTGTAATTAAGTACCTCCCCATTCGAGAGTGCAGCCACTTCAAGAAACCGGCTGAATGCAGGAATATTGCGTGTTAAAGCCTCTGCTACAATCTCTTCCTTAAGATAATCCCCGACGTACGACTGGATTAATCGCAGCGGGTTCGCACTATCATAGTGACGAGGAATCAATCCGGAATTCAGCGCCTTTTTCAACGAGAAATCGGAGACTTCTGGAAAAACCAATGGATGCAGTTCATAGCGAACGGCACGCCCGCCAAGCAAATTACCATGACCTCGCTTTAATTTTCGAGCACTCGATCCGCACAGGATAAACCGCAACCCCTTATTTTCCATTAACCAATGGACTTCATCAAGAAGGGCGGGGAGTTTTTGGATTTCATCTATTATAATAGGATCGCGCTGAGAATTTGCATCGAGTCCAGCTGCCAGGCATTCTTCACGAATCAGGTTAGGCTCGCGTAATAGCCGCTGATATTCCGTCGACAGCAAGAGATCATAACGCACGGCTTGACGAAAAAGCATTTTTAGCAGCGTGCTTTTCCCGGCTTGACGGGGTCCCCAAAGAAAACAAGTTTCTTGGGAACTCAACTTTAAATCTTGTATCCGCTTATACATGTATATTTAAAACACCGCCTTAATTATGCATGTATATATACAGTATAATCATGAAACATTCAAGCAGGAACCGCATCTTATCCAATCTTTGTGATGTAGTCGGTGCCTTGCCTTATCGGATGACAGAAATTCAAAACCCTTTAGAAGTCGATAAAGATTCTTTTGATTGACAGTCCGGCGCTGCGTGTTGCACGTTAGATGGATTTGCATTCAGCAACAGAGAAAATCCTTGACCTACACCTTTCATATTTCGAGACAACCATCTTATTTTATCGTTAAACATTTCCAGCCTATTGAACGATATATTGATAAAAATTAAATTTTATTGCCTTTTGCCTAAAGTATTTCTATGATATGCCGATAACATAGTCAGGAGGAATTCCATGACTATATCTACCTATCAAATACAAAATGTATTGAGGGTCTATGGGAAACAGCTTCGTCAAGGCAAAACTCTAAAACGACAGCTTCCTTCAACGGAGAGTCCTCAAGACAAGATTGATATTTCTACTGAGGGGAAAAGAACTGCTATTATTAAGAAGCTGGCAGCAGAAGTTGTTGATAAAATAGCTCATTCAGGCCCCAGTAATGATATCGAGGCTAATACACTTAAGGAATTGGAAGAGGAATATGGAAGAAACCTCAGTGTGGTGAAGGACGAGTCAACTAACAAGTTGGTTTTCAAGGTAATTGACAAACAGAAAAATGAGACAATTGAAGTTGTCTCTTCGGAAGACTCTGATTTTTTGAAACAACGATTAGAAGAAATCGCAAAAAGCAGGATCGATGACAATATGTTCTCATAAGGAGGGGCTCCAGGGTCAGGAGGTGTGAAATGAAGATAACAAACGGTATAGGCTACGAAGCCAATAAATATATCGACAAAACAACAGCAAACCAGGAAGTGGAAACGGATAAAAAATCTATCCAGAATACGGGTAATGCACCTAACACAGATGCTGTTGTCAATTTGTCACAAGCCTCTAAGGAAGTTCAAATCGCCCAAAAGGCTGTTGAAGAAACAACTGATATAAGGGCAGAAAAAGTAGAGGCCATAAAGACACAAGTCAATAATAATACCTATAAGATAGATCATGATAAAGTTGCGGAAAAGATTGTAGGCACAATGTTTGACGACTTTGCGTAACTTTTATTGGTCAAGTGGTTGAGTAGTCGAGTGGTCAAATGGTCAGGCAGGTAAAATTTAACGACTTGACCACTTAACGATTTGACTACTCGACTAACCTTGACTACTCGACTAACGATGAGGACGCGGTAGACGTATTGCATATAGCGTGTATATAGTTTCTTTGGTTTTACGATAAACCTTCATTTTTACCGGAATTCCGGCTTTTCCTGAAAAAATCTTAACGATCTCCTCCCTTGCCATTCCAAGTGTGTTACAATCATTAAAACCGATTATATAATCATCAACACAAAGCCCTGCGAGCACTGCCGGAGAGCATTCCGACACGTGAGATACCACTGGACACGTCTTATTGTTGAACCTTCCCATAATGATGCTAAATCCCAACCATCCTGAGTAGAGATTACGTCTACTTTCAATATGTCTGCGTCGGAGATAGTCATAGGCGCTATTGATCTTTTTGAGTCTTTCCACGCCTGCAAAATTGTTAGATCCATTTCTGTTTGAGACAATATCCGGATGATACCTCTTTGCCAATTTTCGGTAGGCCAATTTAATATCATTAAATGTCGCTCTTTCATCCAGTCCAAAAATACGATAACAGGATGCAACCTCTCTCAAGATACCCCCCAATAAAACATACAAGATGTTGTGAATCGATATATCATATTAACTACATATTGTCCAGATGCCCTGTTAAATCATCTGCTTTAATTCATTCAGCACATTTAGAGCTTCAAGAGGTGTCGTGTTGGAAACGTCTATCTGTTCCAGTTTATCCACCAATGCATGATTGGAAGTTTTAAAAAGTGTTAACTGCACATCAGCATGTTTTTTCGGTCTTTTTTTGGAGCGAGCAATGTTTGGTTCTCCTTCTTCGTTCAGCTCGCCTTTTTCAATATTTTTGAGGACCTCTTTTGCTCTTTCTACAACATCTTTGGGAATGCCGGCCAACCTTGCTACTTGGATTCCATAACTTCTATTTGTTCCGCCTTCGATCAGCTTTCTTAAAAAAATGATCTCCCCATTCCACTCTCTTACAGCAACATTGTAATTTTTTACTCGCGACTTGGTAGCGGCAAGATCGGTCAGTTCATGATAATGGGTGGCAAAAATGGTTTTAATACCCCTCCCCTTCCTGTCATGAAGGTATTCGGCAACAGCCCATGCGATACTAAGCCCGTCAAAGGTACTGGTCCCCCTTCCGATCTCATCAAGTATAATCAGGCTTTTTTCTGTAGCAGCATTCAAAATCCTGGCAGTCTCCTGCATTTCCACCATAAAAGTACTCTCTCCCTGCCCCAAGTTGTCAAGCGCTCCGACTCGTGTAAATATACGATCTACAATACTTAGGGAAGCAGATTCGGCAGGGACAAACGAGCCGACCTGTGCCATCAACACCACTAACGCAACCTGACGTAAGATCGTTGATTTGCCGGCCATATTAGGGCCCGTAACAATCAAGACCTGCCGGTCTTCATCATCCATCTTTATTGTGTTGGGAACGAACCGTTCCCCTGCCATCATCTTCTCGATCACCGGATGACGGACATCTTCCATAAAGAGTATTCCGTCTTCCTTGATCCCCGGTTTTACGTAACCATTTTTGTCCGCCACCTCTGCTAAAGAACAAAGGACATCCAACTTTGCCAACAGAGTTGCGGTCTTTTGAATTCGGAGGTTGTTTTGTATTATCTTTCCCCTTATTCCATTAAAGAGGTCATATTCCAGCGCAGCCCGTCTCTCCTCGGCAGTTAACACCTTAGTTTCGTATCTCTTTAGGTCTTCTGTAATATATCTCTCTGCATTCACCAATGTCTGCCTGCGAACGTAATAAGAAGGAACTGATTTGATATGGGTTTTTGAAACTTCAATATAGTATCCAAAGACCTTATTAAAACCGACTTTTAATGAATTTATTCCGGTTGTCTCCCGCTCCTTTGCTTCTAAACTCGCGATCCACTCTTTGCCGCCTTTACAGATACTTACAATCTCATCCAGCTCTGCATTGCACCCGGGCTTGATCATCCCACCTTCATGAATGGTATGTGGCGGGTCATCGCAAATCGACTCTTCGATCATATCCCCCACATCGGCCAGGTCATCCAACTCTATCTGGATTTGCCGAAACAGATCGGATTGAAATGTTTCTATCAAGGTGCTAATCTCCGGGATTTTTCTAACAGAACGCTTCAGGGCAATAAGATCCCGGGCATTGGAGTGAGCTAAGACAATTCTCGAGTTCAGACGCTCCAGGTCATAAACACCTGAAAGTGCATCACGCAGTGCCCCACGCAATGTTATATTTTCCTTTGCCTCTTCCACTGCGTCCAGCCGGAGCCTTAACTTTTCCGCGTCAAGGAGAGGATAATTCAACCATTGACGAATCATCCGACCACCCATGGAAGTCATGGTCTTATCAAGTACCCAAAGGAGTGTTCCTGTCCTTGAACGGGTACGTATGGTCTCAAAAAGTTCCAGGTTTCTCTTTGTGGTATCATCCAGCACCATATAGTCCGCAAGAAAATATGCGACAATATGATTGACATGCGGGACTATACCCTTTTGCGTTTCGTGAATATATTGAAAAAGGGCTCCTGCAGCCGAGATCCCCGCATGCATTTCATCACATCCGAACCCCTCCAGGGAATGGGTATTGAATTGTTTTAAAAGTGCGGTTTGAGCTCTATCTAATTCAAACAGGGAATCGTCTAATAGAGAGACCGTTCTTTCGTTCAAATAGGATAGAAGGACCTTGATTTCCGAATCCTCTCGAATCGATCCTGGAATAAGAATCTCGCTCGGATCTATACGCAAAGACTCGTCAACGACAGCATTGAAGGAATCCGACTCGGTTACTCGAAAGTCACCAGTAGAGATGTCAAGACAAGCAAGCCCAAAATAACCTTTGTAACGGAACAGCGCCATAATAAAATTGTTTGATTTGGCATCCAATAGTTCCGTATCAATAACCACACCCGGAGTCACTACACGGACCACATCCCGCTTTACTAGCCCTTTTGCTTGACGTGGATCTTCGACCTGTTCACAGACAGCAACCTTGTATCCATTCTCTATCAAGCGCGCAATATATCTCTGTGCGGCGTGATATGGGACTCCACACATTGGAATAGGTTTGTCATCTTTTTTATTTCGGGATGTTAAGGTAATGTCGAGGATACGGGAGGCAATCTCAGCATCTTCAAAGAACATCTCATAAAAATCGCCCATTCTATAAAAAAGGAGTGCGTCAGGATACTCCTTTTTTATAGAATGGTACTGCTGTACCATTGGAGTGATTTTAACCGACATGGACGGACACTTTTAAATGCTTACAAATTTTTAAGCTTATTGAAATAGCGTGTTTCTGCCATGGACATGGAGTATTGGAGTCCATTACTCCATTTTGTCCCCCTAAGTTCTTCCTTCTGAGGGAGGCTCTTCAGAAACAACGTCTTCCGGTGCAGTATCTTCATCTGTGGCGCTTTCAACGGTTGCAGACACGCCCTTAAGCATATTTAACTCTTCTTCCAGGTCCTTTATCTTCTCACTGTTCGACTTCAGAGCCCTTCTTGCTTTCAAACGTTCTCCCAGGCTGAGAAAATAGGCAAGTAAAAATCCAAGCAGAAACAAACTTAAAAGGATAAGAGAAGATTGAATATTAAGCATCTCGTAGCGCTTAATCCCGATATTGAGTTTCAAGTCAAAGAGATGTGTAAAAACCGCCAAATTTTGATATACAAAAAGGCCTATAAAGGCGGCAATAATCAACAAGAGTATCAGTTTAAATTTCTTCATATTTCCTCCGAGAAAATTGCTCCACTTCGTTTCGCAATTGGTTAAGCGGTCAAGTCGTTAAATGGTCAAGTGGTCAAATCGTCAAGTCGTCAAGTTGTTAGAAACAAACCACTCAACCATTTGACCATTCGACGACTCAACCAGTCCGTACCAGCTTCAGATCCCCCCTTACACCGAGTCTGTCGCCGACCACAATTACAACGCCTATTACCCCTGCGATCGACTCCGCAAATGTTAGCCCCTTGTCTATAGCCTTTTTATCAGAAATCAGATTCCCGACAGCGGTAGCGGTCGCATCTGCCAGGGATGCGGAACGAGACACCACTGTTACGGCATCAGATTTACCCATACTAAGAGAATGTCCCACTGTTCCGGAAGAAGTACAGACCGCAATCTGCTTATCTCCGGGGTCTATTTCGAGCCCCACTTTATTACTCAACGGTGAGGACCCGGCAAAAATTCCCGCCGTAAACGGCTTGTCTGTTTTTATAAAAATATCCCCACCATTCTCCACGACAATCTCTTGGGAATAATTTAAAAGATCACGTCCAACCCATTCTGCAATTGCACCCGCAACAGATGCCATTGGGCCCACACCGGCAAGCTTTCCCGCCTCGACCATGTCCCGAACAACAGGAGGCGCAAATTGGTCATCCGGAAAGGGAGTCAATGTATGTAAAAAAGAGGGGAATCGATCCATATATTCCTCTATAAGTCTACGATGCCTTATAACACTTTTTTCTGTTTCAGCTACCAATTCCCGATCCGCTCTCACCAACAGATCGGTCTCCTTGACAACGACCCGAAACGATGTAAGCTTGTTTTCAGAAATAATATTCCGATATGTTCTCTCAGTGTAGGCTTTCATTTAGCGGTCCCTTGAAACACGATTTCAACTACTTCTTGCCCGAAATAACGATCCACTGCTTCGGAAAGCGCGTGTCCTGGTTGTACTCTCAGTGAATCGGGGAGCGCGATTACAGTCTCTGACTTTCGTGGAATTCGCAGATTGATAAAGGCGGGGCATTCCCCTTTATAGTTGCCCAATATTGAACGAAACTCTTTTAGTTGCTCCTTATCAATCCCTGTTACATCAATATTAAAATTTACTGCTGTGGCGCTCAGCTCTTCTGCTTTTGAAAGCGGGCTTACGGAATCTGCTAATATTTTTACTGACTTTTCGTCCTTGGTTATATGACCGTCTACCAAAATAGGGACATCCGTATCTATGAATTCCGATACCTTCTCATAGACCGAAGCAAAGAGGGTCACTTCCACGAAGCCGTGCAGATCCTCTAATGTTACAAACGCCATCCTCCCCCCTTTTCGGTCAGTAATCACCTTAAAGCTACTTACTACTCCTCCGATTCTCACCTGTCTGCCATCTGGAAAATCCAAAATTTTCAGCGTATCAGCAGAGGTATATTTGGAGAGGATCTTTTCATACTTGGCCAAGGGGTGGCCGGTAACGAAAAAACCTAATGTCTCTTTTTCAAAGGCTAATCGTTGATTCTCCGGCCATTCCTCCATGTCCGGTAGTGTCGGCTGTACCCCGCCCTCCTGGGCTGTAGCGCCGAACAGGTTAAATTGCCCGCTTATCCTGTCTTTTTGCCTTTTCTGCCCGATCTCTAAGGCATCTTCCATCACATACAACATCTGTGAGCGTTTTGCGCCTGTGGAATCAAAAGCGCCGCATTTTATAAGGCTCTCAACTACCCGTTTGTTAACCCTACGTAAATCAACCCGCTCACAAAAATCATAAATTGATTTAAAAGAGCCATCCGTCTCTCTGGCAGCAATAATCGATTCGATCGCACCCTCACCCACGTTTTTTATCGCGGCAAGTCCGAATCGAATACTTTGTTCCACCACTGTAAAATCCTTCCCACTCTCATTAATGTCAGGCGGAAGGACGGGAATTCCCTGATTGCGACACTCGGTAATATACTTGACCACATTGTCTGTGGTTCCCATTTCACTGGTAAGCACGGATGCCATAAACTCGATCGGATAGTTGGCCTTTAGATAAGCGGTCTGATAGACGATAAGTGCATATGCTGCGCTATGTGACTTATTAAAGCCGTACCCCCCGAACTTTTCGATTAGATCGAATATGGCTTCGGCCTTTTTCAGATCAATTCCGTTATCATTTGCCCCTTCTAAGAAGCGCTTCCTCTCCTGTACCATAATCTCTGAGACCTTCTTGCCCATGGCCTTCCTGAGATTATCCGCCTCGGCCATGGAATAGTTCGCAAGAACAGAAGCTATTTTCATTGCCTGCTCCTGGTAGAGGATAACGCCATAGGTATCTTTCAGGATAGGTTCAAGCTCGGGTACAAGATAAGCGACTTCCACCTTGCCGTGTTTCCGTTTAATAAAATCATCGACCATTCCGCTTTCCAACGGTCCAGGCCTGTAAAGGGCCACCAGCGCAATGATCTCATTGAACGATTCGGGCTTCAACTTGACCAAAATGTCCTTCATGCCCGAACTTTCCAGCTGAAATACGCCGGTGGTCTTCCCCGCACACAAAAGCTCAAAGGTCTTGGTGTCTTCCATATCAAGCCTGGAAATGTCCGGGGCATTACCATGTCTTTCTCGTATGAGCTTTAGGGCATGGTCTATTACGGTCAATGTGCGGAGCCCTAAAAAGTCGAACTTAATCAGCCCGATAGCCTCCACACACTTCATGTCATACTGGGTGACCACCTCACCCTTTGAGCCTTTGTAAAGGGGAAGATATTCGACCAGCGGTCTGCCTGAAATCACGACACCTGCCGCATGCGTGGATGCATGCCTGGGAAGCCCTTCCAAAACACGCGCAATGGAAAGAAGTTCTTTTACCCGGGGATCTTCCCGCTCCATCTTCCGCAGTCTAGGCTCCTGTTGAATCGCCTGCTCAATGGTAATCTTCAGGACATCAGGAATCAATTTGGCAATAACGTCGACTTCTCGAAGGGGGATATCAAGGGCTCGTCCCACATCACGGATCACCGCGCGGGCCTGCAGTTTTCCGAATGTGATAATCTGAGCAACGTGATCAGGACCGCCGTATTTGTCTAATACATACTTGAAAACCGCCTCACGTTTATCCATACAGAAATCCACATCAATATCGGGCATACTCTGTCTTCCAGGGTTCAAAAACCGTTCGAAGATCAGCCCGTATTCGATGGGGTCGAGTTCTGTGATTCCGAGAGAATAGGCCACCAAGCTCCCTGCAGCCGAGCCGCGACCCGGTCCTACCGGAACACCTGCCTCTTTGGCATAACGTATAAAATCGGCAACTACCAAAAAATAGCCGGGGAAACCCATCTTCTGGATTACATCGATCTCATATCTTAAACGCTTCCGGTACTGTTCTTCATCTACAGGCCCCTGGTGTCGCTCACCTATCTCTTGTAACCGTTGTTTTAACCCGGTTTCTGCGTTACGGGCCATTCTTTCAGCCGCTGTTTCACCAGGGTCAATTGGAAATTTTGGAAAATGATACTTTCCGAATTCAAGTTCTACATTGCATTGGCCGGCAATATGCACCGAATTTTCTATGGCACCCGGATAACTTGCAAAATCTTTTTTCATCTCATCCGGAGACTTAAAGTAAAGCTGGTCGGTCCTGAATCTGAACCGCTTTTCATCGTGAATAGTCTTTCCGGTCTGAATACACAGAAGGATCTCGTGAGCCCGGACATCCTGGGAATTAAGATAGTGACAGTCGTTGGTGGCTACAAGAGGGATTGAAAGTTCCCGACTCATCTCAAGCAGAGCTGCATTGACCTTCTCCTGTTCAGCAATCCCATTCGCCTGTACCTCCAGATAAAATCGTCCCTCTCCAAAAAGTGACTGGTAAAAGAGCGCTACTTCCTTTGCCAGATCTATACGATCTTTCTGTATAAGACGAGGGATCTCGCCGTGCAGACATGCGCTCAATGCAATAAGCCCCTCGCTATGTTCCCTAAGCACTTCTTTGTCTATACGTGGTTTGTAATAAAACCCTTCCAATTGTGCGATGGTGGCAAGCCGGCAAAGATTTTGATATCCTTTTTTGTTTCGTGCCAACAAGACAAGATGGTAGGACCCACCGGACTTATCATGAGGATTTTTATCAAATCGGCTCTTGGGTGCAACATAAACCTCACACCCTATAATCGGCCGCATCCCTGCTTTAGATACCTTTTTATAAAATGACAGCGCACCGAACATGGTTCCATGATCGGTCATGGTCACGGCAGACATCCCATACGATTCTGCCTTATGAATCAGGTCGTCCAGACGGATTGCTCCATCCAAAAGGCTGTATTCGGTATGGACATGGAGATGAATGAAATCAGAAGTTGACATGTGAAAATGATTATCAAAAGGATAGTAAGGAGTCAAGGGAAACGCTTCGGGTCGAGTGGTCGAGTAGTCGAGTGGTCGAGTGGTTAAATAAGGGATAGTTTTGACTCTAAATACTTGCGAGTTACCGAATGAACAAGGATCTTTTTCTTTCGTCCGCTCTGTCCGCTGACAATCTCTATATCAGATGGGGATACTTTTAATATGGATGCAAGGAACTTGACGCAAAGCTTGTTCGCCGCGCCCTCAACCGGGGGAGCCGTCAATTTGATCTTTAACGCATCACCATGGATGCCTACAATAATGTTTTTGGAAGATCTGGGTTGAATAACCGCTTTAAATAAAACACCTTTTCCGGTTTCTTGTATTGATAATTTCACAGTTATTGGTCAATCTTGATGATCTCGTAAAAAGTCGGATTCAACGAATTTGTCATTTCGACCGCGGGAAGAAATCTTATATTTTCAGCATATTACAGGATAAAGATTTCTCGCTCCCGCCTGCCAACGCCTAGTTAGCTTGGCAACCACAATGCCGGCATACATGGCTATGGCGGGCAGGTCGCTCGAAATGACAAGCTACCGAGACTTTTTACGAAACCATCAATCTTCAATCCTCAATCTTCAATCGTCAATCGTCAATCCTCAATCCGTGCTATCCTTTTTTCAGAAACTTCAGCTTGTCTTCAGCGGCCTCAAGGGCTTCAATATCTTCCTTATCCACATCCAAGACTTTTGCATACGAGTCCAGCAGGGAACGAAACTGCACTTCGAACTGTACACGCTGACGTTTCAGTTCTGAAATATCCTCGTGAATCTGGGCAAGACGGTTATGGGCAGCATTAAGAATCTTTTCGGCCTTTATCTCAGCTTCCGAAACTACAAGCTCCGCTTCTTTTTCGGCGTTTCCCTTCATCTCATCCAGGACCTTTTGCGCATTCATCATGGCGCGCTTAAAGCCCTTTTCACGTTCTTCGTATTGCTGAACTTCTCTTCTTAGTCTCTGGATCTCCTCCTTTTGAAGTTTGTTCTCTCGACAAAATTCTTCCAGGGCTTCTGCTATCTCTTCCAGAAAGTTGTCCACCTCATGAACATCAAAGCCTCTAAAACGCATACGAAATTGTTTTTGCTGAACATCTACAGGAGTAATCTTCATTTTATCACCTCTCAAAGTAACCGCATTGCCAACATCTTTAGACTCTTCACCACAAATGTCTGCAAAAATATTATTGCCAAAAATACTAAAATCGGTGAAATATCGATTCCACCAAAACTCACAGGGAGTAGCCTTCGGACCCGATATAGTACCGGCTCGGTGATGTTGTGAATAAAGCGGACTATCGGATTGTACGGATCCGGATTGACCCAGGACAGAACAGCCCGGGCAATAACGATCCACATAAATATAGTCAAAACAATATCCAAAACCGTTGCAACCGCGCTCAAAAAATTGGCAAATATAAGCATAACATTCCTTTTACTATTCGACGCATAAAAAAATAATTATAGTGAAAAATTTTACATGATTATGGTATATTCATTAGTAACCTTTCATTAAAAAGTCAAGATCCTTCATCTTTATGCCGATTTAATTGCTTGACAAACAAGAAGAGGAGATTATATTGGTAACATATAAAATTAATTATTTCGAGGAGGATCTTTAAAAATGCCCATATACGAGTATGAATGCGAAAAATGTGGCGCTATTGAAGAGGCATTCCAGAAATTTTCCGACAAACCCCTATCCATATGCAAGGCTTGTAAAGGGAAACTCCACAAATTTATTTCTCAATCCACATTCCATCTTAAAGGAAGTGGGTGGTATGTAACGGATTACGCAGGGAAATCTCCGGGCAATTCTTCTTCTTCAAAAAAGCAGGATAACACTTCCAAGTCAACCGATTCTAAGAAAGCTTCTTCGGAATAATTAACTTAGCTCCACTTCGTTTCGCAAGTGGTTGAGTGGTCAAATCGTCGAGTAGTCGAGTCGTCAAAAATCACCCACTCGACTATTTAACTACTCAACCACTCGACTACTCCACCCCTTCCGCAGTTTGTCCAGTGTCCCTTTGCGTACGGCCGATCTGATTTCCTTCATGAGCTTCATAAAAAAATGGATATTGTGTATCGTATTCAGCCGATACGCTAAGATCTCCCTTGCCATGTAGAGGTGTCGAAGGTAGGATCTGGAATAATTTTGGCATGTGTAGCACGGGCACCCCGCCTCTACGGGTTCATGGTCGGATACGTAACAGGCATTTCTTATGTTGATTGTGCCGTGCCGTGTAAAGAGCTGTCCGTTCCTTGCGTTCCGGGTAGGAAGAACACAATCGAACATGTCTGCTCCCATGGCAACCAGATCAATCAGATTTTTCGGCTTCCCAACGCCCATAACATACCTGGGACGTTCTTGTGGCAGGAGCGGAAGCGTGTGCGATGCGATCTCGTTCATGAGATCTTGTGGTTCTCCCACACTCAGCCCGCCGATTGCGTATCCCGGGAATCCGATTTTGATCAATCTTTCAGCCGACTCTATACGCAAATCTTTATACATTCCCCCCTGCACTATCCCGAAAAGCGCGGATCGGTCAGACCGTTTGGCCTCCTTGCAGCGCTTGGCCCAATCCGTTGTAAGTTCAAGAGAGGATCTGGCGTACTCCCGTGATGCAGGATAAGGTGTACACTCGTCCAAGCACATAATGATATCCGCACCGAGCGCCTCTTGTACTTCCACTGCCCTTTCCGGAGTAAGAACATGCTTTGAGCCGTCGATATGGGACTGAAATGTTACCCCCTCATCATTAATTTTTCGTAGCTTGGCGAGACTGAATACCTGGAATCCCCCGCTGTCGGTCAACATAGGCCTGTCCCAATGCATGAAATTGTGCAGACCATTAAATCCCGCAATCACCTCATGCCCTGGCCGAAGGTATAGGTGATAGGTATTAGCCAAGATAATTGATACACCGAGATCTTGCAACTCTTCAGGGGTTAATGCCTTTACAGTAGCCTGGGTTCCGACCGGCATAAAGACCGGGGTTTCAATCTCCCCATGGGGGGTTGTAAGTCTCCCCACCCGGGCCGCATTCTCTTTTGATTCAAACAATATCTCAAATGATATTGACATACCCTACGCTCTCAGCTCTATGCTCTATGCTCATATTGACATACTAACACTTTTTTCTTAAAAGAGAGATAACATTTTTCCTTGAAAAAGGGAACTTAGCCCCGTCAATTCACAGATTTCAGTGATAGCTGTTTTCATTTTGTTGTAATTCTGATAATAGTACCGTTTTGTACTAAAAGGAATTGAGGGATTCAGGAATTTAGGAATTAGAACCATATAGCATACGTTTCGCTAGTTTTAAATGGTCAAATCTAATTTAATAGCCGAAAATGGTGGGCAATGCCCACCCTACGAAAGATTAGCCATTTCAGAGTGTTATTTGCAATACTGTAGGGTGGGCATTGCCCACCGTTAAGTGGCTGAGTTTATGGACCAACGGCAACGTATCGTAGATCAGCAACTCAACGGCTTAACAGCCGGGTTTCGCGAGTAATAACCCAAGAATCCAACGAGAGACACATTACCTATCGCGCGTATTTCGAGCCAGACACAAGATATAGTGTGTATTTAATTCGAAGAATACAATAAAAACTATCGAAACGTAAGATATAGAATTCCTCTAATTCGAAATCCCTAAATTATCCGTGATAATAGAATGATTATGAACCCCAAAAACTTTATCTTAAAATCTATAGACAGGAGCAAATTGCAAAAATGGAAAAAATAAAGGTTGGCGTAGTAGGTGTTGGATATCTTGGTAAGTTTCATGCTGAAAAGTATGCTCGCATGGACGACGTAGAGTTGGTCGGGGTTGTAGATAGAGACCCAGGCAAGACTCAGTCAGTTGCCCATAAATTCAATACCGCGGCGTTTACGAACTATAAGAACCTTATTGGCAAGGTAGATGCCGTGAGTGTTGTAACTCAAACACCGTATCATTTCGATATCAGTAAAGACTTTTTGGAAAATGATGTTGATGTATTGATAGAAAAGCCCATAACGACAACCCTGGAAGAGGCCAACACCTTGGTCGACATCGCTGATGCACGGGGACCGATTATTCAGGTCGGCCACTTAGAACGGTTTAATCCTGCGGTCATAGCGCTTGAAGGTGTTATCAACCAACCGATGTTCATTGAATCTCATCGCTTGAGCGCCTATCAGGAAAGGGGCACCGATGTCGACGTAGTTCTCGATTTAATGATTCATGATATTGATATCATATTAAATTTTGTTAAATCAGAAATCAAAGACATCGATGCGGTCGGGGTATCGGTGGTGTCTCCCAACATAGATATAGCAAACGCCAGACTGACATTTGCAAACAACTGCGTCGCCAATATAACAGCAAGCCGTATCTCCATGAAAACGATGCGTAAGATCCGCATTTTTCAAAATGACGCATATGTATCTGTGGATTATGCAAATCATGATATCACCGTGGTAAAACGGTATAATAACAATTCGTCTGGTCTTATCCCCGGAATGGATATAAAGCGGATGAATTTCACACAGGCAGACCCCTTAGACGCGGAATTACGATCGTTCATACGTTGTGTATCAAACCGAGAAGTGCCTGCAGTCTCAGGCCGTGACGGGAGAAACGCCCTTAAAGTGGCCCTGAGCGTTATAGATCAAATAAAGAAAGCAAAGTGGGTTTAGTCGAGTGGTATAGTTGTCGAGTTGTTGAGTGGGCAACCAATATCCGACTCGACCACTCGACGATTTAACAACTCGACCAATTGCGAAGCAAAGCGAAGCTTAGATGAATAAAGGCAAAAGAATAATGATCATCGCTGGGGAGGCCTCCGGCGACCTGCATGGAGCTAATCTGGTCAAGGCAATACAGGCACATGATTCTGCTATCTCCTTTTTTGGGGTAGGGGGCACTGCTCTTAAAGGGGCCGGGGTCACTATCCGGGTCAATTCTGAAGAGCTTTCAGTAGTAGGTCTTTCCGAAGTCTTTTCAAAAATCGGGAAAATTCTTAAGGCGCTCTCTCTTTTGAAAAAAGATCTAAAGATGCTACGCCCTGATCTCCTCATACTGATCGATTTTCCCGACTTCAATCTCAAGCTGGCTGCGGCGGCAAAAAAATTGAACATCCCGGTCATGTATTATATCAGCCCGCAGGTATGGGCGTGGAGAACAGGCCGCGTTAAAAAAATCCGCAGGCTGGTTAATGAGATGGTGGTCATTCTCCCTTTTGAGGCTGATTTTTATAAAGAACATGATATATCTGTAACCTTTGTAGGTCATCCCCTGTTAGACAATATATCACCGGATAATTCTAACAATACTCTAAACAAAGAGGGGCTACCGATCATAGGCCTTCTTCCGGGGAGTCGCAACGAGGAGGTTGCACGTCTCCTCCCTGTGATGATAGAGGCAGCCGAAATAATCTCAGAAGAGGTCCGAGAAGTTAAATTCATCATCCCTGTAGCCCCATCCCTCACCAAGTACAATGTGGAACAAATGGTAGAGGGAAGAAGGGTCGACCTATCGATTGTACAGGGTAATGTTTATGAAGTACTTAAGTCGGCCGCGCTTGTAATCTCGGCATCCGGAACGGCCACTCTGGAGGGAGCTATATTTGGTACGCCGATGATCATTGTATATAAAGTATCTCCGTTCAGTTACTGGCTGGGAACAAAACTGATACGGGTAAAGTATGCCGGGCTGGCCAACCTCATAGCCGGCAAAGAGATCGTTCCGGAACTGATTCAGGAAAAGGCATCTCCTGAAAATATTGCTGACCATGCTTTAAGGCTTCTTAGAGATAAAAAAGCTCGTGCTGAAATGCAACAGCAACTTAATGCTATCAGAAAAGAGCTGGGCTC
Organism: Desulfobacterales bacterium; assembly: GCA_030672555.1. Classification (GTDB taxonomy): domain Bacteria; phylum Desulfobacterota; class Desulfobacteria; order Desulfobacterales. The sequence continues at coordinate 12,836 of DAOVGD010000040.1, read as the reverse complement.
CCCCGGCGCATCAGATATGGCTGCCAAAGTGGCGCTGAGGATGCTTTCGTGATGGAACAATTGGAGAAACTAAAATACAATCTTATAGGTCTCACAGGCAATAGCCTTATTAAACTACTATTTGGAACCATAAAGATTCAGGTCATTGGATTTGAAGCGGTTCAGAAACTGGTTGAATCCAAGAAGATCATTTTTGCATTCTGGCATTCTAGAATGCTTATGATCAATTATCTCTATCAAGGGTGGGGAGCGGTCATTATGGCGAGCCAATCAAAAGACGGGGAGCTCATTGCCCGAATTTTAATCCGACAGGGACATCGTATTGTGCGCGGGTCCACTTCACGAGGGGGGGCGCGCGCCATGGTAAATATGATCCGAATTCTTAAAAAGGAGGGCTGTACCGGCGGCATAATACCAGACGGCCCTCGGGGGCCCCGCAATAAGGTACAACCTGGTGTCATTGCCCTGGGAAAGAAGACCGGTTATCCGATTATCCCAATAAGCTATAGCGCCCGAAAGATCAAGGCATTCAACAGTTGGGACCGGTTCGTAATCCCCTATCCGTTTACAAAAGGAATGTTTATCTACGGGGACCCGATTTTTGTTCCAAAAGATAATACGCCCAAAGAGGAAAAAGAACTTTGTGTCCGGCTGGAAAAAGAATTGAATCGTATCACAAAACATGTAGACGGTTACTATGGACATGAGATCTTGTAACCAGAAGTCAGAGGTCAGAGGTCAGAAGTCAGAGGTCAGAAGTCAGAGGTCAGAAATCAGAGGTCAGAGGTCAGAGGTCAGAGGTCAGAAGTCAGGGGTCAGAAGTCAGAAGTCAGAAATCAGAGGTCAGAAGTCAGAAGTCAGAGGTCAGAAACCAGCAACCAGAAACCAGAAACCAGTAACCAGTAACAGATGGACAAAAAAGTTAAATCTTCCGATATAGATCTCTTAAAACGACTCCTACCCATGGTAAAGGGCCACTGGATGCGTCTGGCATTTGCGATGATATGTATGATTGGGGTCGCAGGCACAACATCGGCAATTGCATTTTTATTCAAGCCCGTAATAGACGACATCTTTATCAGCAAAGATGCCTATATGCTCAAATTGCTCCCACTTGCTGTTATTGGCATCTATATCATTAAGGGGACTTGCCACTTTGGTCAGGCTTACCTGATGAATTATGTGGGACAAAAGATTATCAAACGAATACGAGACGATCTTTATTCTCATATACAGGTTCTCTCGTTATCATTCTTTGCCAGGAACAGAACAGGCATTCTAATGTCCAGGATAACCAATGACGTCGGTCTCGTTAAGATGATGGTTTCCGATGCCATCACCGGTGTTCTTAAAGACTTTTTTACCATCATATGTCTCCTCTTCGTGGTATTCTATCGTGACTGGAAGCTTGCATTTTTGGCAATTATCATCTTTCCGATAGCAGTCATCCCCATTGTAAAATTCGGCCGCAGGATGCGCCGTGCCAGAACAAGGTGCCAGGAAGCAATCGGCGACATGAACGTCCTCCTGCACGAAACCTTCACAGGGACAAGAATCGTAAAGGTGTTCGGGAGGGAAGATTATGAAAATAAGCGGTTTTTTCAGAAGACATGCCGTCTGTTTCGTAACGAAATAAAGGCCGTTACAATACGTGCTCTGTCCCCGTCCGTCATGGACCTACTGGGGGCAGGGGGCATAGCCCTTGTCGTTTTTTATGGCGGATACAATGTCATCAAAGGAAATGCAACCCCCGGAACCTTTTTTTCCTTTATGGCTGCGGTATTGATGCTCTATGAACCGGTAAAAAGGATGAGCAAACTAAACAATACGCTGCAGGAGGGACTGTCTGCTGCAGTACGGATTTATGATATCATGGACACAAAACCGGAAGTCCGGGAAAAGGAGAACGCCAAAGATATCCCGCTCGGAAGACATTCTGTAACTTTTCGTAATGTATCGTTTAAATATGAGAACGATCTCGTGTTGAAAAATATCAATCTCCATGTGTCTGCCGGCGAGGTGCTGGCTCTTGTAGGAATGAGCGGCGGGGGAAAAACATCTCTTGTCAATCTGATCCCGCGCTTCTACGATGTATTCGAAGGCTCGATCATGATCGACGGCACGGACATCAAGGATATCACTCTCGCCTCATTGCGCAAGCAGATTGCTATGGTTACACAAGACACCGTTCTGTTTAACGATACCATTCGAAACAATATTGCCTACGGGAACTTGAACGCTTCAGAGGAAGATATCATCCAGGTTGCCAAGGCTGCTTATGCGTATGATTTCATTAAAACCCTTCCTAATGGTTTCGACACAATAGTTGGAGAAATGGGAGCCCGTCTTTCCGGCGGCGAAAAACAGCGAACCTGCATCGCCCGCGCTCTCTTAAAGAATTCCCCTATTCTAATTTTAGATGAGGCGACGTCTGCACTCGATACAGAGTCAGAGCTTGCTGTGCAAAAGGCCCTTGAAAATCTAATGAAAGGACGCAGCACTTTCGTAATTGCGCATCGCCTTTCTACCATCCGCAACGCAGACAGGATCATTGTCATCGTAGCCGGAAAGATTGTAGAGGAAGGAAAACACGAAGAACTGATTGCCGCAAAAGGCGAATATTTCAAGCTGCACGAATTGCAGTTTAAAAATGATCATTGATCATCTCTCATTTATCATTTATCATTGAAAATCGCATTGATTCTCGCTTGGAATATAAGCCCTCCAAACCGGGATTCTTAAATGATAAATGACAGATGTCAAATGACTAATGATAAATGACAAATGACCATCCTTCATCGATATATTTTAAAAGAACTTTTTCAGTTTTTTACTGTCAGCATCATCACCTTTACTTTCGTTCTCCTCGTCACAAAGGTATTTACCTTTACAGATCTCATAATAAACAAAGGGGTGCCACCATCCGCAATAGGTCTTTTAATTCTATATACCCTCCCCTATTCCTTTGTATTTACATTGCCGATTTCCACGCTATTGGCCGTGCTTTTGACTTTTTTAAGGCTTTCTCATGATAACGAAATGACTGCAATCAAGGCTTCCGGCATCAGCCTTTACCAGATCCTTCCTCCGGTTTTTGTTCTTTCTGTATTTGCTTATCTATGCGCAAGCTATATGGCTATCTATGCCATGCCAAAAGGGAAACGAGCCTTCAATGAGCTGGTTTATTCAGTGGCAAGTGAAAGGGCATACGCTGGGATAAAACCCCGCCATTTCAATGACGACTTTAAAGATATAGTCCTTTATGCCAATGAAGTAGATGTTTCAGGAAAATTTCTACAAGACATTTTTATTTCGGACAAAAGAGATCCGCGTCTCTCAAATACTATCATTGCTAAAAAGGGGGTTATAGTGTCAGACCCCGAGCAAAAGAGATTGGCGCTTAAACTGATCGAAGGCAATATTCACTACGACAGCCAAGACATGACGAGTTCTGATACTATTTGGTTCAGCACGTATGAATTATCCCTCGATCTGCAGCAATTGGCGAAAACCCGGGAAGAGAGAGGGATTAGAAAGAGCGAAATGTCTATCTCAGAACTTATTGCAAAGCTCAAATCATGCAAGAGCAAGGACATAGAATATAATCTTTACTTAATGGAGCTTCACAAGAAATTTGCGTTTCCTCTGTCCTGTATTATTCTCGGCCTGATTGCCGTACCTCTGGGGATGCAGACGAAAATCTCCGGCTCGCCCGGGGGTGTATCATTCGGCCTTGGAATTTTTCTCCTTTATTATATCCTTTTTGCTGCGGGGAAGAGCTTCGATGACTCCGGTATTTATCCCCCAGCGCTGGGGATTTGGTTCCCAAATATCTTTCTCGGAGCGCTGACAATCTTTATGGTGCGAAAGGCATCAAGAGAAGAGCCTATAAAGCTTTTGAGTCTTTTTAATCGTCTGTCTGAACGCCTTCGCCAACTTGTGCGCTCACGGGACGAAAGTTGATTATATGAAAGTAATAATTCACCAGATAAAAAATATTTTGACAGGATAACAGGATAGACATGATATAAATCCAGTTAATCCAAAAACAGGACAAAAAATTATCCCGCCGTTTCTGTTTATCCTCTCAAGAGAATAGCTGAACTGTTACTATGACAATTATCACGCGATATATAAGCAAAGAATTTCTTAAATTATTTGCCATCACATTCTCGGCGTTTGTCATGCTATATATGCTGGTCGACTTCTTTGAAAAAATCGATGACTTTATCGAAGCTAAGGCAACCGAACATGCACTAACCTATTTTATATATAAGGTCCCTTTCGTTAGTGTACAAATGGCTCCCATGGCAGCCTTGATGTCCACAATTATTACGTTGGGTATATTTTCCAGGAACCATGAAATTATTGCCATGAAGGCAAATGGGATCAGTCTTTTCCGGATCGGCGCCCCTTTTATTGCTATTGCACTTATAATCACAACAATAAGCTTTATTACCAGCGAATTTATCGTTCCCTATGCCAATCGCAAGGTGAATACCATATGGAGAAGCCATGTGAAAAAGAAACCACATGAACTCATCTATAAATCCAAACAACTGTGGTATAAAGGGGAAAACGCCATCTATAATATCCGAAGTTTCAACAGCAGGACGAAAACCTTAGAAGGTGTAATCATCAATCAATTTGACAGCAATTTCAGATTAATCCGTCGTATCCAGGCTCACAGCGCAACCTGGGAGAAAGACCACTGGTCCTTTCACAATGGGATTGTAAAGGAGGCAGACAAAAACGGCTCTTACAAAATAATCACTTTTAAAGAGAAGATTTTCGACCTCGTCGAAACCCCAAACGACTTTAAAAGGGAAGTGAAATACTCAGATGAAATGGGGTTCGCAGAGTTACGCGAATATGCGAAAAAGATTATTAACGAAGGATACGACGCATGCCGGTATCTGGTTGATATGCATATAAAGCTATCTTTCCCATTTATATGTGTAATAATGAGCCTGATCGGCATTCCGCTTGCTCTCCGCAAAGAAAAAGGGGTCGGTACAGCAACAGGAATCGGAATAAGCCTTGGGATTACGCTCCTCTATTTGGTAACCCTTGTAGTAGCGCGAACGCTTGGTTATTCAGGGGTTGTTCCAGCGGTTGTGGCAGCCTGGTTTGCCAATATCCTTTTCGGGACCATTGGTTTGTTCTTACTTGTAAACACGAAACAATAGTATGAATTGGGGAATTTAAGGATTAAGGAATTGGGGAATTGTGAATTAGAATAGACCGAGATCCAAACAATTCCTGAATCCCTAAATTCCTAAATCTATAAAACCAAAAAGGACGTGAACTGGTGAACACAAAGTCAACAATGCTCTCGCTTCTGTATAACCTCCTCCTTGTTGTAGGTATGGTACTCTCGCTTCCTGTTACCATAGTAAGCGCCCTGACCCTTGAAAAGAGGCAAAAGACCGTACTAAAACGGCTTGGAATCGGCTTCCGCCCTCATCGATTTTCACGCAGACCGATCTGGCTTCATGCCATTTCAGTAGGAGAAATACTATCGGCCATTCCATTGGCACAATCGATCAAAAGCCGTTTCCCTGATTATCCCCTTGTTGTCTCCGCCTCCACCCACACCGGGTTTGAAATCGCGAAAAAACGATTGGCAAAGACATGCGATGCAATCGTTTTATTTCCGTACGATTTTGTCTGGAGTGTAAAAAGGATTATAAAGGGGATAGATCCTGCTATCTTTATCCTGTTTGAGTCAGATATTTGGCCGAATTTCCTCTTTGAAATAAGAAAACGCGGGACACCCGCGCTCTTTGTGAATGGAAGGATTTCTCCGCGTTCATTCAAGAGGTACAAAAAGATCTCCTTTTTTATGGAGTGGGTATTTTCCAATCTCTCCTGGCTATGCCTGCAAACCCAAAAAGATGCAGATCGCTTCGCAGAGATTGGCGCGCCACGGAAAAGAATTGAAGTCACAGGGAATATAAAATTTGACCTCCCCCTTGAAACAATGCCGGACGCAGAACGGATGCGGTTAAGGGAATCGCTTGGTATCGCAAAAAACAGTAAGATATTTTTGGCCGGAAGTACTCACACGGGGGAAGAAGAGCTCCTCGCACATCCCCTCAAGGAGTTGAAACAAAGATTTCCCGATTTGGTGACCCTTATTGTGCCAAGGCATCCTGATCGAGCCGAATCTATAAAAAGATTATTGGCGGACGCAGACCTTCCCTCAACTTTAAAAACCGCCCTTAAACCCCGCCCCGGCGGGGCTCACGGCATTCCTCCAGAAGTAATTATTGTGGACACCCTTGGGGAACTGAGAAGGCTCTATGCGATCGCTGACACGGTTTTTGTGGGGGGCAGTTTGATAAAACACGGGGGTCACAACCCCATAGAACCTGCGATGTTTAAAAAACCGATACTTTTTGGCCCTCATATGCACAACTTTGAATGGATTGCCAATACCCTTGTACAGGCACAAGGCGCTATAATGGTGGAAGATGCCAATCATCTTCTGAAAGCAGCTACTACTATTCTGTCTGATCCCACAGCAGCAAAAACCGTTGGAGATCAAGCGTACAAAGTACTTCAAGAAAATAGAGGAGCGGTAGAAAAAACACTGAAAGTGATTGAAAAGGAATTGAGGAATTGAGGAATTGGGGAATTGAATGGGTCTTAAGACTTTGCGATCTTTGCGTCTTTGCGGTGAACTATTACAAAGAAAAATTGAAGCGATCATGAAAAAGGAGGATACTGCCCCTTTTTCGTCCGTGTTGGAGTTTATCCTCTATCTTTTTTCACTTGCCTATAGTGCTATTGTTCGTATAAAAACCTCCTTTTATAAAAATGGAATTATAAAATCAAACCAGTTGCCGTGCAAGGTGATCTCAATCGGGAATTTGACGGTTGGGGGTACCGGCAAGACCCCTCTTGCCATATATATAGCAGATCTGCTGAAACGATCCGGATACCGGGTGGCCGTAGTCAGCCGGGGATATGGAGGGAGCGCTGAAAAGACTGGTGGGATTGTTTCCAATGAAAAAACGATCCGGATGGAAGTGGAACAGGCCGGTGACGAGCCCTATCTGATGGCAACCAGGCTAGAAGGAATTCCAGTCGTTGTGGGAAGTAATCGGAATCGGGCCGGGAACAAGGCTATTAGTACATTCAACCCCGACATTTTACTCCTTGATGATGCCTTTCAGCACATTCAATTGGAACGTGATCTTAATCTTTGTCTGTGCGACGCAGAAAAACCGTTTGGAAACGGGTATCTTATCCCAAGAGGACCGCTGCGGGAACCTGTTGAGCACTTAAGACGCGCAGACGCTGTTGTTCTGACCCGGCATAAAACACTAAAGGGCTCAACCAATAGTGTTCGGGATATCCAAAAATATCTACCCGGGAGACCTATTTTCAGATGTTCTCACATCCCAAGCGAATTAAGAGAGCCGGCAACCGGCAAAACCCATAATGTAGAGATTCTCACAGGCCGAACGGTTCTTGCTTTTTCTGGAATTGCCAAAAATGAAGATTTTGCTGCCCTGCTTGCCGAACTCGGGACTACTATTGTAAAATTTATACCATTCCCGGACCACTACCGGTATTCGAACAGCGATGTGACAAAAATTTTGCAAACAGCAAAGGGACTTAACGTTGATTATATCGTTACTACAGAAAAGGATTACGTAAGAATCGGAAACAGACTCCCGGCATCTTTTCCTACATTGATTCTTGTGATATCTATATCATTTGGAGAAGATACACCGGCTTTCGAAAATTTTATTAAAAGCAAATCGGGGGATTGAGGAATTGCGAATGCCGCTTCGCTTAATTGCGAATTCAGGAATTTAGGGATTCCGAATTAAACGAATTTTATGATTCTAATTCCCCAATTCCTAAATTCCTAAATTCCTAAATTCCTAAATTTTCATGACACATGAACAGCACTGAAAAAATAATTTATCGGATAATCACAATATTTTTCAATCTCCTCGGACTAATCCCCTTAACGTGGTTGCGTAAATTGGGACGTCTGATAGGACGGCTTTTTTTTCTGATTGATAAAAGGCATCGAAACATAACAATAGAAAATTTAACTCATGCCTTTGGACGTGAAAAGAATCCCGGGGAGATACGAAATATTGCCTGCAAGGTCTTTGAAAACCTGATGCAAACTCCATTTGAGCTGACCCTGATTCCTAAGCTTCGACGCAAAGGCTTGGGAAGTCTCATCACGGTAGAGGGATTGCACCACCTTCAGGCCGCCTACCAAAAAAGGAGGGGGATATTGTGTCTAAGCGCTCATGTAGGGAGTTGGGAATTACTCCCAGCAGTTTTATCCCTCTTGGGATATCCTCCCGATAGTATAGCGCGACCGCTTGATTCTAAGCCATTGGATATCTTTGTTTCCAAACTCAGGACATGGCACGGAGGAGGCATAATCCCCAAGAAGTCTTCCATGCGCACGGTCTTAAAACGCCTGAAGCAAGGAAAATTGGTGGGAGTTTTACTCGACCAAAATGCTAACAGGCGTGATGGTGTGTTCGTAGATTTCTTTGGACGTCCGGCCTCTACCACCAAAGGCCTGGCGCTTCTTGCCCTTAAGACCGAAGCGCCGATAGTCCCTATATTTTTAGTACGCGATGGTTCGCATTACAAGATATTGTGCGCCCCTGAAGTCCCTCTGATCAGGACCGGAGACAAAGCAAAGGATGTAGAAACCAATACTCAACTATATACAAAGATTATAGAATCGGTAGTGCGCCAATATCCTGATCAGTGGTTCTGGTTGCATCGACGATGGAAAACCAAGCGTCATCGGCCACGGCCGAAGAGTTAGCAAAGCGCATAGCATAAAGCAAAGGTTTTTTTGTTTTTTCGAAACCATCAATTTACTCTCTGCGCCTTGCGCCTTGCGCTTTGCTAAAAAGTCATGAATGATAATAACCCAAAAATAAAGATCAGCAAAAAACTCGATCCCGATACAATCAGACGTATCCTAATTCGTTCCACTAACTGGGTAGGGGACGCTATTCTGACTACTCCGGCCATCCGAGCGATACGGGGAAATTTCCCCCACAGTGAAATTACTATACTGGCGAAGCCGTGGGTTGTGCCTGTTTTTGAGGAAAATCCCCATGTGGATCGTATCATGATCTATGATGCGAATAATCGTCATAAAGGATGGCGCGGCAAAATTCGATTAATCAAAGATATAAAAAAAAGAGAGTTTGACGTGGCCATACTATTTCAAAATGCCATTGAGGCCGCAATTGTCGCATTTTTCAGCCGTATCCCTATCAGGATTGGATACGATACAGACAGGCGAGGTCTTTTTCTCACTCACAGCGTTTCGGTGACACGCAATGCCAAGTTCAAAGATATCCACGAAACCGATTATTATCTGGGTATACTTACTCCATTCGGTTTAACTCATGACGGCACAGGACTCACATTAAAGATCAGCGAATCAAACCATAGGTCTGCCGATAAGCTTCTTACAGGATACGGGATTGGCGAGAGTGACCAAATCGTAGGGATCAATCCAGGGGCAACCTACGGGTCTGCCAAACGTTGGTTTCCTGAACGATACGCGGCCTTGGCAGATAAGATACAAGAACGCTACGGAGCGCATATCCTTATCTTCGGGGCTCCTGGTGAAAAAGAGATAGGTCAAAAGGTTACACAATTGATAAAAAAATCGGCCATCAACTTATGCGGACGTACAACCCTGGGGGAGGCCATCGCCTTGATTAGCAGATGTAATCTATTTATTACCAACGACTCAGGGTTGATGCATGTTGCCGCAGCGCTCGACACCCCGCTGGTCGCTATATTCGGCCCCACAAACCCTAAAACTACAGGGCCGATCGGAACAAAAAGCAAGATTGTGCGCATCCATGTCCCCTGCAGTCCCTGCTTGCAACCGGAGTGTCCAAAAGATCATGGGTGTATGAAGGAAATCAGTGTAGATATGGTATTTGACATAGTAAGGACACTGGTTTAATCAGTCTGACATATTATTAAACTGGGACACAGATTTTCACAGATAAACACAGGTGCTTATTTTTTATAATTATCGAATACCTTACTTTATAAATATCCTGACAATCTGTGTTCGTCTGTGTCCAAAATAGAAATTTTTTATAATGAACATTCTTATCGTTAAATTGAGCGCTATCGGAGACGTCATTCACACGCTCCCTGCCTTAAATGCACTTCGCAAGGAGTATCCCCAAGCCCACATCACATGGCTGGTGGAAGAAGCAGCAGCAGATATTATACGCAATCACCCTGCTCTCGATACAATTATTGTGTCCAAGAGGAAGAAATGGATACGGGATATCCAGGAAGGGAAATGGCTAAGCACAAGTAAAGATATAACTGCTTTTGTTAGAACCCTGCGCAATACACGGTATGATATGGTGATCGACTTTCAGGGGCTGTTAAAAAGCGGGATACTGGTTGCCCTGTGCAAAGGAGACCGTAAAATCGGATATGATAAAACCAGGGAAGAGAGTTGCCGATTTCTGACCGAACGGATCCCCCCTTTTGACTTGAACCAACACGCTATCCTGAGATATCTCAACCTCCTTAAGGCCGCTGGGATTATAACTACCGTTGATATTACCTTTGGGATACCTGTGAGGGACCAGGAAAGAAAGGGGGCTCATCTTCTCTTGAAACAACATCAATGGAATGAAAGGGATCGTTTCATTGCAGTAAATCCTATGGCAAGATGGGAGACAAAGCTCTGGAATGGTCGAAAATTTGCTGAGTTGGCCGATCGGATTATAAAGAAACATAAAATTACCGTTGTCTTTACGGGAAGCAAGGAAGATCGAAAAGCAGTTCAAGAAATTACATCTCTTATGCAAGAAAAAGGAATCGACCTGTCAGGTGAGACCGATCTCCTCACCCTTGCCGCGCTCTATGAAAAGGCCGATTGTCTCATCTCAACCGATACAGGCCCCATGCATGTGGCAGCAGCAATGGGGACGACAGTAATAGCCCTCTTCGGCCCCACTGCCCCATGGAGGACCGCTCCATTCGGAAACGGACATACCATTATCCGAAAAAGTATTCCGTGCAGTCCATGCTTTAAAAAAAAATGCACACAGTTGGATTGTATGGATGGGATCGAAGTGGATGAAGTATTGAATTCCGTATCCAAAATTATAAGTAATGTCCGTTGATCGTTGTCGGTGTCCGTATTCCCTGCGCCCGCTAAGATAAGGTTCTTCTAAATCTTCGATAAATCCGTTTGATCCGGTGTGTTATCTTTTCAATACCTGTCCTGTTGTAATATTGTCTGTCTTCGTCGGTTATATTTTCAAATATGTTATCGTACTTCTTATTATACTTCAATTTCGCCCAGGCGTTGAAATCAAATTTTGTGGCAATGTTATACAGAAAATGATTTAAAGGCGCAAAACCCGGTTTCCTAACAATCGCTACCCCGAAGTCGATCACATAGGGGTCCTGTTCTTCGACAACGAGAAGATTATCCTTTTTTTTGAGATCTCCATGCGCCACACCCGCCTTATGCAAGGCTTTGATCAGGTTCAATAGCCTTTCGAAAAACAATTCTCGATCCCTAATTCGGGCATTTCGGATGGAGACCCCATCGAGAAATTGGAGTACGAGGTAGCGCCTTTTTAGGAACCCGAAGCAGCGAGGTATTCCGTGAATGGCAGAAAGTCTTGAATATACCCGATACTCGTTGTACAACATTGCCCGCCGGATAAGGTTACCTGCCCCCCATCCCATCGATGCCTTGATGATCAAGCGTTGACCTTTATTTTCATAAATGTAGATATTTCCTTGATAACCATAGCTAAAAATGTTCGACCTGTTTTTAACGCTACTCCTGATCCACTGAAGGAGCTCGCCTTCTGTGAGGTCATTCATGTCTTTCCGCACTGGCATCACCCCGGGCTCAAACAATCTTCAAATATAGGCAGTATAAACAGCCCAGAAGAAAAAGAGCAATGAGGGGCTCTCCATTCTGCCGCAAACTTTGCCAGAACGACCAGCGCCCGCGCTGATCTTGCCGGAAGTGGACAAAACGTGGAATAAGCGCCCGGGTTTCTCTGCGCCATTGCTCCCACACCTCTTTAAACAAGCGGTGAAGTTTTTCATCTTCGTGACGGATGGCGGGCGGGTAAAAGCCGATCAAGAGCCCTATCAGCAGGAGAAGACTCCACCACAATCCGGAGGCAAGAGCAAAACCAAATCCCAGCGTGATATTGCCCACATATAGCGGATGCCTGACAAAGGAATAAGGCCCGTCGGTGGCAAGGACTTTGTTTTTCTTGATATGTCCCGATGCCCACAACCGTACTGAAATACCGAGGAGAACCAGCGCTGCACCGAGAACGAACCAAATTTTCTTAGGTTCGCCTGCAGCGCTGACCAGTATAATAAAGGCGATGCCAAGAAACTGGCGGAAGCGATCCCGGCGGTATCGAATATCATGAAGTAATTTTTGTAATCCAATATCTTTTGACATTGAAAATCCCTTTTTTTTATTCACTAACAACCATCCTCTATGGCCTCAACGAAAAATGAAAATTCGCTGTGGAAATGTTAATATATAAAAATAGATATTATCCTTAACCTCAGACATATTAGATCATTTTAGGCATTTTACACTTCTTGAGACTTTCAGTGGTAAGTGATAAGAAACCATTTTGGCAATATAGCAAAAAGGTGATTGTGTCAAGTTCAAATCAGACAGTTCAAATCAGACAAAAGGATACAATTGAAGGGGTTAGAATTGAATTGACAGTAACGAGTCTGGGGGCTATATTTGCAAAAGGAGTTTAAAATAGTGTCCACTACAAAAATGTAAGGAA
>DAOVGD010000067.1 GCA_030672555.1 Desulfobacterales bacterium | reverse complement strand
AAACTATTCACTATTAACAATTGATTATTGATTATTAACTATGGCTAAAGGCGATGATATTCAGGAGAGACTTGTTGATTTTGCAGTAAGCATTATACAGCTTGCCGACAAATTGCCGAAAACTACAGCCGGGAGACATATCGCTGGTCAAATATTACGAAGCGGTACTTCGCCGGCGCCTAATTATGCAGAGGCTCGTTCCGCAGAAAGCTCGAACGACTTTATACATAAACTAAAGGTCGTTTTAAAAGAGCTGAATGAAACAAAAGTATGGCTGCAAATCATCATACGATGCCAAATGGAACCGATTGATGAATGTATTAGATTGCATAAAGAGTGTGACGAACTTTGTAGAATCATAAGTGCAAGTGTGAAGACCGCCAAAAGACGCGGGAAAAATAATCAATAATCAATTGTTAATAATTAATTTTTAACTTAGAGCTAATCCCCCCTCAGCCCCTTGATAAAACTCCCCACAACCCCGGCTCCCCCTTTGTCCACCAGTCGGATCGTTTGCGATCCAATGACTGCAATATCCACCTTCCCCTTTAAAAAATCGATATCTCTTTTCTCTTTGACCCCAAAGCCGAGCGCCAACGGGAGATTGGTTGCCTTACGGCATCGAGCAAGATAGCTATCTAATTCTGTAGAAAAGGTTGTGTCTGCACCTGTGACCCCTTTTCTTGCCACGCAGTAGACAAAGCCTCGTGCAAAGGATGCAAGGTATTGCATGCGCTCGTCCAGTGTAGTGGGGGCAAATATAAATATCGGTGCAAGGTTGTATTCCTGCATGGCCTTCAGGTATTTTTTCCCCTCTTCCGGGGGGAGATCCGGGACGATAGCACCTTGCAGCCTTCTTTTCGCCGTTGCCGAGGCAAACCGATCAACCCCATATTTGAACAGGATGTTATAATAACTCATAAAAAGGAAGGGAATATCAAAGGCATGGGTAACCTTTTCGGCAAAATCGAGGCACCTTTGAACAGTTGCCCCGGCTGCCAGAGCCTTCTGGTTGGCATGGAGGATGACCGGCCCGTCGGCGATTGGTTCGGAGAAAGGGATCTGCAACTCCATAATGTCAACACCTGCTTTGACCATTGCCTCGATTATCTTGAACGAGTCTTCAAATGAGGGATATCCGAGGACGATATGGGTCATGAGCAGGATATCTTTTTCCTGCAGCCGGGTTCGCAGGTACGACTCAAGCATGATGATATTCCTCCGCTTTCTTTTTGATAAAATCTTGCCACTTGGGGTCAGCGAATGCGTCAGCAATGGTGAAGATGTCTTTGTCGCCTCTCCCGGACTGATTGATCAGAATAATGTCGTCCTTGGACAGTGTTGACGCCTCCTTGAATACTTGGACAAAGGCATGCGCTGACTCCAAAGCCGGGATCAACCCCTCCTTTTGAATTGTGAGCGACAGGGCGTCGATTACCTCACGGTCCGTTGCTGCCTCAAATCGGACACGACCGCTTTCCCTGAGGTGTGACAGGATCGGTGAAACCCCTACATAGTCCAATCCCGCTGCAACACTGTGTGTTTCCTTCATCTGTCCGTTATTATCCTGAAGAAAATATGTCTTATATCCTTGGGCCACACCAATGCTTGCGTCCTTAGATGAAAGTCGGGTGGCATGTTGACCAGAGGCCAGCCCTCTGCCTGCCGCCTCAACTCCGACCAGCTCTACAGGATCATCAAAAAAACCGCTGAATATCCCTATTGCGTTGGAACCCCCTCCCACGCAGGCATAAACGCGGGTGGGAAGTCTCTCCTCACGTTCCAGGATCTGTTCGCGAGCCTCTTTCCCTATGATTGACTGAAAATACGAAACCATCTCCGGGAAAGGATGTGGACCGCATGCAGTCCCTAATACATAGTGAGTATTATCCATATTGGTCACCCAGTCACGGAACGCTTCATTAATAGCATCCTTTAAGATCCGGGTGCCTTCCAGGACAGGGATTACCTCGGCCCCCAGCCGTTCCATCCAGAAGACATTAGGACGTTGTCGCTCCATGTCGACCTCCCCCATATAAATGGTACACTTAAATCCAAACTTGGCAGCCATGGTCGCGGTTGCCACACCATGCTGGCCAGCCCCGGTCTCTGCAATGACCCGGGTCTTTCCCATCCTTTTCACTAATAGTCCCTGTCCCATAACGTTATTTGCCTTGTGGGCGCCGGTGTGGTTCAAGTCTTCCCGTTTGATGTATATGCGCGCACCGCCAAAGTGTCTGGTAAGGTTTTCAGCAAAAGTCAGGGGGGTAGGCCGGCACGAGTAGGTCGACATGATATCTGTATATTCCTTCCAGAAACTCGGGTCGTTTTTTGCATTTTGAAATGCGACGTCAAGTTCGTCAAAGGTAGCAACAAGAACCTCGGGGAGAAATGCCCCCCCGAATTCCCCATAGTAGCCTCTATCAATCATCTGTGAGTCCTCCAATTGTTTGAGAAAAATCGAACCGGTCAGTTCGACAGTAAAGCTCCGAATAGATGGCGTTTTTTGCCTGGGGGAAATGGATAAATCTCTGCACTGAGAGGATCGGCGTGTCGGGCGTGATGTTCAGAGCGAGCGCCTTTTCCCCGGCCAAGTAACTGATTCTGAAGTTTTGCTTTCCGCTAACAGGCCGCATGTAATAGTGTTCATAGACTATCCGGGATAGGGATCGGCCTTGCAGATCGAAACGGTCGATTCCCGGAAAGAGCACCGGATGCAGATATATATCTTCAAGAAGAACCGGCTCGTCTTCGACCCGGCTGAGCCGGGAAAGAAAATATGCCTTCTGACCGGAGAAAGGATTCTCCGGATCGTCTCGAACAGTCTCCAGCCGGGTCTTCCGGAGGATGCTGGTCGTAACCGATATCCCTTCTTTGCGGAATGATGCGGTTGTCCCTGCGAGCGAAAAGAGGTCAATCTCTTTTTTCTGTTTTGTGCGTACAAAGGTGCCTGAGCCCCGTTTTCGGACAAGTATACGTTTTTGAACCAACAACTCCGTAGCTTGCCTAGCGGTCGGCCGGCCAATACCGTATCCGGCCGCAAGGCTGTTTTCCGACGGAATCCTTGAACCGGGGGAGTACTCCCCCGAACGTATCCTGGCAAGGATGATATCCGCCAATTGATGGTAAAGCGGCACCGGTGACTGTGGATTGAGCATAGCTGTTTATATTTATTTTAATATAAAGACAGGATTAACAGGATTTATAAGATTTTCACTTTTCCCGTAAAGCCTGTTTAATGAACAAAAGGTGATGCTCTCGTAAAAAGTCGAAAACACCCAATTTTGTCATTCCCGCGGGAATCCAGTAACTACTTGTAGTTATACAAGAGGATTTTGCCTTGATCCCCCCAATTGGTACTTTTTACGAAATCATCAAAGGTGTTTTTACCAATTTCAAAAATTACTCTATACTAAATTAGTAAAGTTGTCAAGACAACTTTTAACAAGAGCTGGTGCGGCAACAAATCAAAGCCAACCTTACGACTATTGACAAAAGATAAAAGATTGTGGAATTTAGCACACATCAGATGGCAAAGCGCCAACGTGCCCAATCCCATCTGTGAGTATCTATGTCGGAACCGCACCGCTAAGATCAGTTCTCTTGACACAGTTCTCTTATTTATTTGTAATGATTGATATAATGTGCTATGATTATAATTTTAATATAAAGAGTTAGGTTTCATTTTCAGATACATTTGCATTTTTATTTAGGCTACTTACTAGGAGGCTGTCCGAGAATTCTGATCCTACTGCAAAAGCGTGAGAAACGGCCCAAATTCCCGCAAGTTTTCGTCAAATAGGCCTGCTATTCTCCTCAAATTTGCGAAAATTTTGTCTCGTTCTCACTCTTTTTCGTTACGG
>DAOVGD010000195.1 GCA_030672555.1 Desulfobacterales bacterium | reverse complement strand
GATCGGGCATTGTTCAACGCGGTCAAGGATGACACTTGCGGTAAGATTCTTTTTTAAAGCCTCAACAGTTTCAATATCCGCCTCAAGCTCTGCAATCTCTTTCCGGAACTTCTCTGGATCTTTGCCCTTACTCAGTCCCTTTATCTGGTCTTCCAGTCTTGCCACGGTCTTTTTGAGGTATTTAACATCGGAATTACCCGCGCCCTTAGCTTCACCCGTTTTGACAAGCAATGCTTCTCGTTCGGCCTTTAACGTGCCAAGTTTATTTTTTACTTGTGCCTGGTCAATATCAGCGAGGTGATAGGTTAATCCACGGCTTTCAAAGATCTCTGATGGTTCGGTAAGGACAATCCCTTGCAAGATCCGTTTCGCCTCTCTCCTGGACGCGACAGATTGGCTCTCGGCCTTTTCGAAACTTTGATTGATGCAGATATTAACAAGTGCCTTGTGCTGATCTGTCTTTCCAAGGCGATCCTGTAACAGCTTCTTGTCTGGTTTCCCGAGTCCCAGAACATGCTTTAATAGTAATTTCTGGCTATCATTGGAGCGATTCAGGAAGTCGTAAGAGTCCAGAACGATTCTGAGTAGATCAAGCATATCTGGTGTAAATCCAACTGTTGAATCAGCAGTTTTTAATGTCCGGCTACGCTTATACGTATCGTTATCCGTAGCAACCTCAACTATAGCTTTTTTTTGTCCATTCCGCACAAGATCGACTTGTTGGTCTTTAGTTTTAAGGCCCCTACACGTTCCAAGGATACACCACTTACAAGCGTCCCGGATCGTGGACTTGCCGGCACCATTCGGCCCAACGAATACATGAATCTTTGCGCCCGATAAATCCAAGTCGGCTGATTCAATTCCAATGAAGTTTTGAATTTTGATTCTGTTTAATTTCATGAATTATGCTCCTTATTTTATTATGATGCAGCTTTTCTTAAAACACGGGCTTTTTCAAGCTCAGTGTTCATCTGTTTAAGATACATTTTCTTGTTTGATCCTGGAATCATAGCACATGTTTGACAATGCACGGATCGATCTTCATAATGTTCTGCGAGTCGTAACAATAGATTTTTTTCGTTTTGATATAAAAGAGTCATTTTGAAACCTCTAAATGTTTATCGTTTTGTCAGTTTTGATTGTCCGTTCCTATCAAATGGAATATAGTATTTATGCGTTATGGATACGGATCACGGCTTAAAAGCTCCACCTGAAGCCTTTCAATCTCAAGCTTCACCGCTTGTCGTTCATCCTGTTTTTTGTCAAGTTCAAAAGTGATCTTTGCAAGCCGATCTTCTAATATCGCTATCATTTTTCTAATGTCAGAATTCTTCAATCGTTACCTCTGTTCGTGGATTCTTCAAATCATGATAAAGCCGCGACCCATCCCAACTGACAATTTGGCAGTCATTCTCCCAAATTATCTCTTCCAAACAATCCCCTATTGATTCCAAACAACCGCTAAGATCGGGACGAACGCCTTTATAATAGATCGTGGCCTTTACGGACACCAACCCGTCAAAAAGGGGAATCTTAACCTCAGGATGAAGCTGCCAGATAATCGCCCGCCGCGCCTCTTCCTCCCATGCAAGATAAGCCTTGGACGGAAGGACCTTTTTAAATCGGCCTTTTCCGAAAATGCGCTTGCTATTTTTCTTTGAACGGATCGATCCAGGCAAGATTAATTTCATATTATGCATTTTCCCTAATTTCAGCATATTCTGGAGCAATCAAAAACTCTCTAAAAGTTAGATCTTGGCATATGTCGGTCATATCCAAGTAAGCAGAATATCTGCGTTGCGCTTTCGTTTTTTGGATAGCTTTATGACTTCGCATAGCTACCAACTTCCCTGCCTCGGTACATTGATACCAATGATATTGAGTTTCAATCGCTATTTGATATCGTTCCACGGCTCCGATTTTCTCAAGTTCTATAAATTCAAGATCGCCAGGATTCACAGCAGCGCAATTTCGATAGGAACGAGGTACTCTGTCATATGGGGTGTTGATGCCTAATATGTGCCGCAACGTATCTAATTGATCGTTTGTTAATTTCATTCTCCGTCACCATCAAACAGACTGCCTTGGACGTCATCAACAAAGATCACGCCCTTGTCAGAAATTTTCTTAGCCACAAAGGTCAATGAGTGGCCGATCTTAAAGTCAGTCTTTTGTCCGGACTCAATATCGAATGCAAAAGCAACGTGTAGTTTGGCATCATCACCCATTTCCAGATATGCCTTGTCAAGCTCTGATAATCGCTCTAACAAGGATTTCCTAAGCTGTTCCGCAATATTTTGTATTGTGGTGTGTCCTATGGTTGCCATGTGCTTAGCTCCTTATTTTTTATGCCGCTTTTTTTACTTCATCTGGCACACGCTCTGCGGGAATGTGCCGCCATTTCCAACTTAAGCCAACAGGCGGATCATTAGGCCCGTGTGAACCATACATCAATACCTGCCACGAACCTTTTAGGTCTGTTCTGTACCGTTGGTTTCCGTGTGAGATTGTCTTTTCGCTAATTCTTGTATTTTCCATATTTAACCTTTTTCTTGTATGCTAAAACATATCAAATTTTGTCTTATTCTCTTCGTTACCCGGTTCTTCCTTTTTTGGTTCTTTCATTGAAGGCGGAGTTTCCCCCGTTGCCTCATAATAATCCGGACACTTCTCGGGACACTTTTTTTCACAGACCTCCGTTGATCGACGACCCCCGCTTTTCAGCTTGGGACAGACTATGAAAACTCTGGCTGATTTTTCGGGCTCCTTTTCTTCTTTTTGTGGGGATTCAGTCTCTTCTTCTCGTTTTGGCTTTATTACTGACTTTAATGCTTCGATTGCTTCGGCCTCTGGATTTGGCTCTCCCTCAATTATATCTCCTTCAACAAAATCAGTTGCTTCAGGTTCAAGTCTTCCAAAAAGACGTAGAAGAACACGAGAAAACAGTTTACTTAGCGCCTTGCCCACTATGGCATCGTCTCCCATCATATTATTGACTTTGATCTTAAAAATTAGAGTATCTTCTGGGGTTCCACTTTCTCCCTTGCGGCCCAAATAGCACTGTTGACCGTTTTGTTTCCATGAGGCATAACATTGCACTTTTGCAAATTGCACGGTCTGGGGTTTGCCGTATTGAGTCCGGATTTCGGTCTCATAAGCCGGGGAGGTTGTAGTAATCTGAAAGTTTGAAATTCCCTCAGCTTCGGTAATCTTCCGATGTTTGCCATTTTTCGCAGCATAAAACCTGTTGGCAATGATATTAAATTCATTACCAGTCAGTCTGTATCCTTTCAACAGCGCCTCAATAGCACACTCCTTGATTTCGTTATAGGTATACGCCCTTAAATCTTGCTTTTTTGCTACAGCTGCCGGTGATCGATCAGTCATAAAACCCAAGGGCGTATCCTTCATTGCCATAACGATTTGTTCAATGTTTTTATCCTTGAAAATGTCTCTAAGTTGTCGAACTCCATGCGCTAAAACAAGGGCTTCTTTAAATCCCTGTTCTTTGCTGGTTGTGGCAGGCAAGCATTCTTCCACGATACTATCAATCTCCATTATTACATCGGTCATTTTCGCAACGCTCTGTTGCGCCGTTTCTCTTTTTGCTGGTAAATTTTCGGTCATTTGTTTCCTCCCTTTTATATTTTTGCACGGTCTAAAATTGGATCAATCAATGCCTTCCAAACATTATCCTTTTCAGATATCGTTTGTAGCAAAGTATACATATCGGGGGAGATCTGAATTAATGCACAGTTCCCAGGCGATATACTTTCACCAACCAGAAAACCCCCATAATATTTTTTTGCCTCATTCCCAATGGCACCGGGTACCGAAATGTTCTTCTCGGTTTTCGCTATAACCGACCCGCCATGTATACCGATTTTCCACGGCCCCGGTGTAAATTTTGGTTTCATAGCCCCTCCTTTTATCCAAAAATTTTGTCAATTAAATCTACAACATATTCTTCATCAATCTCAAAGTCTGGATTCTTTTCTCGTTGTTTTCGCAAGGCATTGATAAGCTGAGAGAAATAGGCGGTATCGACCCCAATCAGTTGATCTTCTAAAACTGCGATATCTGTTAGGTCAAGTTGTGATAATTGGAAGCACATCTTCAAATACTGACCACCGTTGATCCGCCACCCTCTTTTGACAAACTTTCGTGTTCTGATAATTGAACACAAGGGGTACTTAGATCCCTGATATCGTAGAGCTCGCGAAAGGAGTGCTTCCATAGCCTCGGTTCTTAAGACGAGCTTGCCGTCAGAGGATGTCCAATAATTCGTACAATGAACAAAATCATAGTTAGAGTGGATTTCATCTGCGTCACCGTAAAAGCGGACTACAAGCTGGACCTTACCTGACAACGTGATAGCGTTGGAAGATAAGATAATCGGGCGATACTTCAGTTTGTCGTTGCGTGTCTGTGCCTTTTCTTTTGCTATCCCGGTGGATGGAACTATGATTTTTATGCGATTATAGGGGGTTGAAAGTGTTTCCTGAACGACGACCGCTACGTTTTCGTTATTTAATCTATTAAAAATATTGACGTAGTGTGTAGCTACGGACAGCGCCGTCTCTTTGTTTGTAAAGTACACATCAAAATCGTTGATTTTCTCCTGAAGCAACATTGATGCGATGCACCCCCCCGTGACGATCGTGTTTTCTTTGAGAAGTTTCTTTAACTCCTCGTCTTGGATGGAATCTAACCACTTTCCAAATTTGCTCTTAAGAACTCTTTCAATTGTTTTTCGTTGCATCCATTTCCTCCTAATCCCTAAAATAGGTTTTAAAATATCCCATCGGCTTCCAGCCCTGTGGCGGTCTCCCCTGAGCATCCCACTTAACGAAACGCTCACAGAGAGCCTCGTATTCAATCTTCGCAACCAAACGGCTTTCCCTGTCCTGCATCCAAGGCTGTGCCAGCCATGGTTCATCTTTGGGAGCGACTAAAAACACCATCGGCATTGCATCCTCACCCCCTGCCTCGGTATAATGCATATCCTGAATCCAGTATTTCTTTCGGGCCATTTGGAGAAATTGCGAAATAGAAGCTGATGTTTTGATGTCAAACGTGATCTTTTTTTGAGGTGTCTTTATTAGACAATCTCGGAGCGCCTTCTTTTTTATGCCATTAGTTTCCCATAGTATAGGTACTTGCCATTCTGCTCTTTCAAGCAGGTCTTTTACGGTGGTACCAAAGATCTCACATTTCAACATATTTTCTATCATCGGCTCAAACATTTTTTGATCTTTGGTGCCAATGGGCAGTTTGCCGGGATTTTCAAGGCAGACATCAAGATAGGCATGCCGTGCTTTATATATGCCATGCCTGTCCCCGTCGTTTTTGTAGACGTATTTTTCTGTGAGGTCGTCACCGTCCTCGAACCATTTTGGGAGTTCAGAAGGCATCGTGTATTCTGTATCAAACTCAAAATATCGCTCATGAAAGGAATCGGTGCCCTGGGTTTTGTCTTGAAGAAGACGCTCAAACGCTTTTCCCTGCTCAAATACAGTCTTTGGCGGAACTTCCATTAGTGCGTGATCCGGTGATTCTCTGAACGCAGCGAGCAGACTATAATTAAATGCTGGATCTGCGCGGTATTCGGCTTCAGTCATGGTTATTCCTCCATCATTATCAGCCACCCAAAGGCGACGATTAAAATAATTATCGGTGGTACTTCCAGGGGCATGTTATAACATTTCCCTTCCGCACTTCATACATTGTCCAACCTCACTGTCGAAGTTGTGGAGAGTGAGATCCGCGCAATTTTTGCAATACTTCCAAGTTATGACTTGAGCATCATCACCGCGCTTTATTGGCTCTTCTCTGCCATACATCGATTGATCATAAGCCCTACAATTGGTCGTGTTGGCTTCTGATATGTTTGGCTTCATTTGCTCCTGA
>DAOVGD010000197.1 GCA_030672555.1 Desulfobacterales bacterium | reverse complement strand
CCATTATTTACGAAAATAGCGGTCATCTGGCGCCCGATAGCTTTATTAAGTAGGACTGCCACTACTGAGGAATCAACACCACCGCTCAATCCACAAACCACGTTGCGATCACCGACCCTTTCTCTTATAGACCGGACAGTAAAGTCAACAAACGTACGCATGCTCCATTCGGGCGAGCATCCGCAAATATCGATCGCAAAATTGCGCAGTATTTCAATTCCCTGTAGCGTATGGACTACTTCCGGATGAAATTGCACACCATACCACTTTTTCTCTTCATGCTTCATTGCCGCGATCGGAGCGCTGTCGCTTTTAGCGATAGGCTTGAACCCAGGAGGCAATTCTTCTATCCTGTCTCCATGACTCATCCATACCTGGAGAGTTCCAAGGGACTGAAAAGAAGGAACAGCATCCAATCCGAAAAAGAGATCGGTAAACTCAATCGGGGTCAGGCCGGTTCGGCCATATTCGCGCTTTTTTGCGCCCGCCACCTTACCGCCCAACTGCTCAGTCATTAATTGCATTCCATAGCATATACCGAGTATCGGGACATTGAGATCGAAAATCTCTTGTGTGCTCCTGGGGGATCTGGGATCGACAACACTTGCCGGTCCCCCGGAAAGGATAATCCCTTTTGGATTGAAACTCCGGATTTCGGAAATCGGCATGTTATAGGGGTGGATTTCGCAGTATACTTTCAACTCCCGCACCCGACGTGCGATCAGTTGTGTGGTTTGTGAACCAAAATCGAGAACCAAGATTCGTTCCCTATGTAACTCCTGAAACTCAGACATTAAAAGAAGTTCTCCTTGGTCTGTCGTTTGTTAGATGTCAGAGGACAGAGGTCAGATATTATATATTATAACCTTAATCGAGTAAAAAAGCATTGGATTTTTGAGAAACTGCTTGTCTACCAAGGGATTCAGAATAACAAAAAAGTCTTCTGTTCTCTGACCTCTGACCTCTGTCCTCTGACCTCTGTTCTCTGACCTCTGTTCTCTGACCTCTGTTCTCTGACCTCTGTCTTCTGTTCTCTGTCCTCTGTCCTCTGTCCTCTGACCATGGACACTAATCGAGGCGATAGTTCGGCGCCTCCTTCGTAATAATCACATCATGTACATGACTTTCTCTGAGTCCTGCGGGTGTAATGCGGACAAATCTACTTTTGGTTTTTAGCTCTTCGATAGTGCGACACCCAACATAACCCATCCCTGCCTTTAAGCCTCCAATAAGCTGAAAGATACTTGAAGAAAGAGGGCCTTTATACGGTACGCGTCCCACAATCCCCTCGGGGACCATTTTGGCATCTTCCACCAGGTCTTTCTGGTAATAACGGTCCCTACTCCCTTTTTTCATCGCCTCCAGAGACCCCATACCACGGTATACCTTGTAGCTTCTCCCCTGAAAGAGTATTGTCTCCCCAGGGCTTTCCTCAGTACCTGCAAACAAGCTCCCGATCATCAGTGAATGCGCTCCTGCTGCAATCGCTTTTGTAACATCCCCTGAATACTTGATTCCGCCATCTGCGATTAAAGGGATTCCGGTCTGTTTTGAAACAGGCGCACAGTTCTTGATTGCCGTAATTTGCGGGACCCCTACCCCGGCAATAACCCGGGTGGTACAAATAGAACCAGGCCCCACCCCGATCTTTACCGCATCTACGCCGGCCTTAATCAGGGCTTCCGCCCCTTCTCCTGTAGCCACATTGCCCGCTATGAGCTGCATCTCCTTAAATGTACCTTTCAAGATACGAACGGATTCCAAAACACCTTCAGAGAAACCGTGTGAAGTATCTATCAATATCGCGTCAGCCCCGGCACCAAGGAGGGCTTCCACCCTTGCATCGCGGTCAGGTCCGACCCCCACGGCCGCCCCAACGCGAAGGCGTCCCATGTCATCCTTGCATGCATTCGGATATTTTTTGATCTTTTCTATGTCTTTTATGGTAATCAGTCCTGTCAGCCGTCCTGTCTCATCCACTACCAAAAGCTTTTCTATCCTATGCTTATGCAACAATTTTTTCGATTCCTCTAAGGTAATTCCAATGGGAACTGTTATTAAATTATCCTTGGTCATTATCTCCGAGACCGGCTTATCTAAATCGGTCTCAAATCTTAGATCACGATTAGTAACAATCCCTGCCAGTTGCTCTCCTTTGACCACTGGAAAGCCTGAGATTCTGTACCTTTGCATTAATTCGAGCACTGCATGGACTTTAAGATCGGGATGAATGGTGATAGGGTCAACAATCATACCGCTTTCTGACTTCTTGACCTTGTCGATCTCCAACACCTGACTCTTTATACTCATATTCCGGTGTATGAAGCCGATTCCACCCTCACGGGCAAGACTGATTGAGGTGTCCGCTTCAGTCACAGTGTCCATGGCTGCGCTGACAATCGGGATATTAAGTTTTATACTAGGCGTAAGCCACGTAGATACATCCACGTCTTTGGGAAGGATATCCGAATAGTTCGGAACCAACAGAACGTCATCAAAGGTCAACCCATCTTTGAGTGAAAGCTCATCCATAATCTCTTCTCCGTTCTTCAGGTAGTGTACACCCAGAAATGGTAGATTTTTTAGATACTATTTCTGAATGGACACTACATAACAAAAGGGATGGGCCAATGCAACGGTTTATTTGGACTATACGCCTCTTATTGGAAACAAGAAAAAGAACAAACAACTTGACAAGACCCAGGCGCAAAATTATATCTTCATTTACCATCTGTCATTGGCCATTGGTCATTCGTCATTGGACTGGTTCTTACACTTTGGTGTCATATAATCAATTGCAACTCTGTCGTAAAAAACTCCGGCGTAGCAATAAGAATCTGATCTCAAATGACAAATGACAGATGACAAATGACTAATGACTAATGACACACACCATGTTGATTGAAATAAACCCACAAAATCCCCAGTCTCGCCTGATCAATGAGGCGGTTTATGTGCTAAAACAAGGAGGGATTATAGCCTATCCTACTGATACTTATTACGGTATCGGATGTGATATATTCAATAAGCAGGCAATCCAGAAAATATATTGGTTGAAAAAACAACATCCCCTAAAGCCTTTTAGTTTTATATGTTCTGATCTAAAACACATAAGCCGCTATGCTAAGGTGTCCAATTACGTCTACAGAACTATGAAGCGTCTTCTCCCCGGTCCTTACACATTTATTCTCTCTGGATCAAAAATGGTTCCCAAGATTATGATTACAAAACGCAAAACCGTGGGGATACGGGTACCCAACCATATGATTTGTACAACCCTGGTAAAAACCTTTGGTAACCCTATACTCAACACTACTGCTGCCACCCCGGACGGGCAAATATTTTCTGACCCCTCATTACTTAATGATTTCTTTGGCAGTCAAATAGACGCGGTCATAGATGGTGGACCAGTACCAGGACAACCTTCCAGCATTATTTCTCTAATAGATGATATTCCCGAAGTGATACGGGAAGGTTTGGGAGATGTAGGTAGTTTTTTGTAGAATCAAGTATCGTTTTGGAGAAGGTCTCTTAAAATTTCAGACAGTTTGAAGCGAGCATTCAGTCGAGCAGGAACTTCCATCGGCTTGCCTGTCTTTGGATTTTTACCGCTCACAGGTCTACGATTTACAACCCTGAATGAACCAAATCTTCTTAGTTCAACTGCTTCACCGCGCATAAGCGCTTTTCCCATCTCATCAAATATGGTTTCTACAACCACCGCGATATCGGTTTTGTAAATACCTGGGTGTGCTCGCGCCAGAGATTTTATTAGTTCGCTTTTAACCACGGTGACCTCTCAGGGTTGGTCAAGTTGTTGAATCGTTAGCCACCAGACCACTTGACTACTCTACCACTTGACTACTCGACCAAACGAATGGTCTATACAAGTAGCCAAACTTCTGAAAGGTATTTCCGGATATGGTATCAAGTAAATCTTTAACAGACTGGCCCAGCAAATATTCCAACAACGAAAATTTCTTCTTCTTGGGATAAACAACAATTGGTTCCTCTTTAATTCCTCCCAGTTTTCCTGCCATCGCAATAGCGTCTTCCAATCCTCCAAGGCTGTCAATCAGCCCAAGATTCTTTGCCTGTTCGCCTGAGAAAATACGCCCATCCGCAATTGACTCTATCTTTTCGATAGCCATATTTCGTCCACTCGCCACCGCGTCTATAAACTGGCGATGAACATTGTCGATAAACTCTTGAAGAAGTGTTCGCTCTTCCGGGGTCATCTTACGTAAGGGAGATCCGATATCTTTGTACGGACCACTTTTAATAATCTCAGCAGCAAGGCCTATCTTTTTGATGATATCCTCTACATTAACAAATTCCATGATAACACCAATACTGCCGGTGATTGTCCCGGGATTGGCCATAATATGATCGGCACCTGCTGC
This sequence comes from Desulfobacterales bacterium, assembly GCA_030672555.1. Classification (GTDB taxonomy): domain Bacteria; phylum Desulfobacterota; class Desulfobacteria; order Desulfobacterales. The sequence continues at coordinate 9,110 of DAOVGD010000197.1, read as the reverse complement.
TACATAATATCCTCCTGAAGCTGCAACAGACCCCATGGAGGCCACCACTTTTTTAACCAATGCAGTCTTTGCTACCTCATTATAGATCTCCTGGGAAGGGGCCACGCCCCCTCCAGGAGAGTTTATCCTTAAGACAATAGCCTTGACACTTTCATCTTTGCGAAATTCTTTCAGGTGCTTTACTACTGATTTCGCATCGGTAATAATACCCTTAACTTCTACGACCCCTACCTTGTCACCAAATTCGAATGCGGAATCACCTCTACCTAAGAAGAAGAGCACTGCCGCAAAAAAACAGATAATTACAATAACAACTATCAAGAATGAAAGGATAAAGGGGTGTCTTCGCGCAAACATACTATCCTAAGCGTCCGCCTTAATCTCCTTTTCCGGAGATGGAGATTCAGATGATTCCGACAATGCCTCCTGATTAATGTTCAGCTTCTCTTTCAAGTTCTCTTTTAACAGCTCGCCAAAACTTGATGTAGCTCCTTGGTTATTATTGAGATATTTATGAACGAAGTCCTTATCCGTCTCCGCCTCATCCAATTTCTTGAGAGAAAGACCTATTCGCCGCTCTTTACTGCTCACATTTACAACCTTTGCAGAAAGAGAATCACCTACATTGAACTTACCAACAGGTGTTTTCACCTTCTCTTTTGAAACTTCTGAAACATGAATAAGGCCTTCAATCCCTTTTTCAAGTTCTACAAAGACACCAAAATCTGTAACATTCGTAACTGTACCGCTAACCTTTGTCCCGACATGATAGCGATCCGGGATTGTTTGCCAAGGATCGAGGTCAAGCTGTTTTACGCCAAGAGAAAAGCGTTCATTTTCCTTGTCAACATTAAGGACTATTGCTCGTACTTCCTCATTCTTTTTATATAACTCCGACGGATGTTTGATCCGCTTGGTCCACGAGATATCAGAGATATGAACCAGGCCGTCTATCCCTTCTTCTATCCCTATGAATAGACCAAAATCTGTAATGTTTTTAACTTTACCTTCTATGACTGTTCCGACCGGATATTTGTCTGACACAACATCCCATGGATTCGGAGCAATCTGCTTCATCCCGAGAGAAACTCTTCTGTTTTCGGCATCGATGTTCAGTATAACTACATCTACGACATCCCCTATCGAAACCACTTTTGATGGATAGCGTATCTTCTGGGTCCAAGACATTTCAGAAACATGTATCAATCCTTCTACACCTTTTTCCAATTCTACAAAAGCGCCGTAGTCGGTCAGACTTATCACTTTTCCGGTAACCCTGGATCCTACAGGATAATGCTCATCTGCCGTAGTCCACGGATCCGGCGCCAGTTGTTTCATGCCGAGAGAAACACGTTCACGCTCCAGGTCAAGACTAAGTACCTTTACCTCTATCTCATCCCCAACGGCAACTATATCAGAAGGATGGACCACTCGTCCCCATGACATATCCGTAATATGCAGAAGTCCGTCTATTCCTCCCAAGTCTATAAAGACACCGTATTCAGTTATATTTTTGACAACCCCCTTCATGACCTTACCTTCACTAATGGTCTCCAGGGTCTTCTGCCTGAGTTTGTCTCGCTCTTTTTCAAGAATAACTCGCCTGGACAAAACAATATTGTTTCTCTTTTTACTGTACTTAAGTATCTTAAAATCAAAGCTGTTACCAACTAAATGATCAAAATTCCTGATCGGGCGCAGATCCACTTGAGAACCCGGCAAGAATGCCTCCACACCTATATCAACGGAGAATCCTCCCCTGACACGATTTGTAACAACTCCTTTAACAGCGTCGTCACTCTCGTATGCCTTTTTGATGTCATCCCAGACTTTCATCTTAGCGGCTTTTTCCTTGGAAAGATAAATTGTATCTTCATCTTCCTTCCATTTTTCAAGTAATACATCTACCGTATCACCAAGCTTGACCCCTACCTGTCCGTCCTTATCTCGAAACTCGTTGATAGAAATCTGTCCTTCTGATTTGTAACCGATGTCCACCAAAACATATTCTTTGTCTACCTTTACAACTTTACCAGCGATCACCTCACCTTCCTGGATATGTTTCATGCTCTCGTCCAGGTACATCTCCATAAGGTTTTCTTTTGACTCGTCATCGGCGTCTGTCACGTCGGAATAATCACTTTCCGTCTTCATTTCAGTCTCTGCTTCCGTTCTTGTCATCTCATCGGCTTTTGCAGTCTCATCTTCCTCCTCTGCTCTTTCTTGTCCTGTTATTTGGTTTCCTTCCAACTCTTCCATCAAACGTTTACCCCCTAAAATTATTTTCAAGCTTATTTATAAACAATACCAGAATTGCATACAAAACACAACCAGATAAAATAAAAGAGTATCTTCTTCAAATCATATAGTCGCCCAAATGGATGCTTTCTGTTTATGGCTAATTAGTGCCTGACCGAAAACCCCAATTTTCGGTCAGAAATCCGAAACAATGACAAAATTACAAATGCTCCAATGACAAAAACGTTGCATTTCCCACGCATTAGGCGTGGTTAGTTTAGGTAATTTTGTCATTCGATATTCGAATTTGTTTCGATATTCGGATTTCGATATTCGGATTTTGCCTGAACGGGACTTTTCGTTCAGGCACTAATTACCCCTCAAATGTATCGCTTCATTGTCTCGAGAACACTTTCAATGCTCATTTTACTAGAATCTATTCTAATTGCATCCTCGGCCGGTTTTAAGGGTGACAGAGAGCGCGTGGAATCGTTCTCATCACGCTTTTTCATATCAGCAGCGACCTCTGCCCGGGTAATCTTAATTCCCTTATCACTTAGTTCCTTATAACGCCGTGTAGCTCGTATTTCGTTAGCGGCATCAAGATAGAATTTTACGTCAGCATGTGGGAAAACCACCGTGCCCATATCGCGTCCCTCTAAAATGACTCCTCCGTCCTTACCCATATCGCGTTGTATATCCAAAAGATATTTCCTTACAACAGGCTTGGCGGATAACCGTGATGCGAGCATAGTAATCTCTGGAGTCCGTATACGATCTGACACATCCTCTCCGTTCATAAAGAGACGGAGACCGTTCTGTCCGTTACGAAATTCGAGCGTAATCTCTTTAAAAAGGTCTGAAAGGAGATCTTCGTCTTCGACACAATTGGCGGATGCAGCAGCTAATGCTACAGCCCGGTAAAGAGCGCCAGTGTCAACATACACATATCCTAAGCGCTTAGCAAGTAATCGACTTATAGTTGTTTTCCCGGCACCGGCAGGACCGTCGATCGTGATTATCCTACGTTTCATTCAACACTTTTTCCAGGGCCTTGATAAAACGCTCGTTTTCTTCCGGAAGCCCCACAGACACCCGTATATAGTTGGGATAACCATAGGCAGTCATCGCACGCACAATCACACCCTGGCGAAGCATCTTATCGTAGACAGATTTTGCATCCATCCCCACATCGATCAGGAAAAAGTTCGTTTGGGTAGGATAATAGCGAATACTTAGCCTGTCCAGCTCCCTATAGAGATATTTCAAACCGCTGTGTGTCAGGCTTAAGGTCTTTTCAAAGAACTCGTCATCATCCAGGGCAGCCAGTGCTCCCACCTGGGCCAGGGCGTTGGTATTAAATGGTTGCCGAACACGATTAATAAAACTGGCCGTTTCCTCTGACATAACGCCATAGCCGATCCTGAGCCCTGCCAGTCCGTATGCCTTTGAAAAGGTCCGAAGCGCTACCACACTTTTGTCGGAACCAATATAATCAAGACCTACCGGACAATCACGCTCTTGTACAAATTCTATATACGCCTCATCCACTGCTACAATAACATCCGAAGGGACCTGTCGCAAAAATCTTTCAAAGGCATCCCTTGAGACAATGGTTCCGGTCGGATTGTTCGGGTTGTTGATAAAGATCATTCTGGTATCCGAACCAATCCGGTCGGCCATGGACTCAAGATCGATCTTAAAATTTTTAAGTGGTACTACCTTATTATGACATCCGGCTGCCCGTATCAAAAGATCGTACATGAGAAACGAGGGGAAAGGCGAAATAACTTCATCCCCCGGCTGAAGATAGGTTCGTATCAAAAGCTCAATAATCTCATTGGAACCATTTCCCAACACAATCTGATCCGGGGATACGTTCAACTTTTCCGCGAGACGGTGGATCAAATAATATCCACTTCCGTCCGGGTATCTATGTAGACGTGCAAGATGGTCGGTTATTGCCGCAACCGCCTTTGGAGATGGGCCTAAGGGGTTTTCGTTTGACGCCAGCTTGATCGAATCCTTGATGCCGTATTCTCTTTCCAGCTCTTCGAGAGGTTTTCCCGGAGGATAAGGTTTAATCTCCGCTATATAAGATGGTACATGGGGCTTAATGTCGTTTTTCTCCTTGCTGTTTTCTTTATAATTTCGCATACCAGAAACATATCATAAAAGTCAAACCTATTGTTGCTCTATCCTAGGAGGGATCTTTTTGATCTCTCATTCCAGCCCTTGACATTTTCTGAGATTGTGATTAGTTTCACTATAGGTAGGTAAACCTATCTGCTTTCCTCCTCATGAGCCCTTCTGAGTTATAATTTTCTTCTCAGGAGGGCTCTTTTTTATTTTATTCTTTGATATTTATGTCACGTCTAATGAATTTTCTGGTATAATAGATTTAAGAAACCTTTTTGAGAACAATCCGTATGGACAAATCACAACAAAAAACCCTCTACTATCGGCGCAAGTATCAGGGCGTAATCGGAATCGATACCAAGGTCCCGATTAAAGACGAATATGCGCTTAGTTTAGCATATACCCCTGGCGTGGCAGAGGTATGCATGGAGATATTCGAGCGGCCTGCAAGCTCCTTTTCCCATTCATGCAGGGGAAATACTGTGGCGGTAGTAAGTGACGGCTCTGCTGTGCGGGGCACTGGTCTCTTGGGTCCCGAGGCTGTTCTTCCGGTACTTGAAAACAAGTCAGTTCTCTTTAAGACCTTTGCCGGTGTGGACGCCTTCCCAATTGCTCTATCCACTCACAATCCCTCGGAGATTATAGAAAGTATCAGTCTTATGGCGCCCACCTTTGGCGCTATATGTCTGGAAGATATTGCTTCTCCTGACTGTTTCTGCATTGAGGAACATCTTACAAGGGCTCTAAACATACCCGTCCTTCATAATGACCAGCATGTGGCAGCCATAGAGGCGTTAGGCGCACTGATCAATGCCTGTAAGTTGGCAGGAAAAAAATTAGAAGACATTTCAGTGGTCATTTGCGGTGCCGGGGCCGCGGGTATAGCCACCGCAAAGCTTTTCATGAAAGCAGGGATCGAAGATCTGGTCGTCTGCGACCGGGCTGGAACGATCTATAAGTACCGAATGGAACGTATGAACTGGGCCAAGGCCGAAATCGCAAAGATCACGAACCCGAGACAGAAAAAAGGAACATTGAAAGAGGCCCTCGTTGGGGCAGATGCATTTATCGGATTTTCAGCAGGAGGTATTCTCACTGCCGAGATGGTCTCTTCCATGGCCGACAACCCGATTGTGTTTGCTTTGGCCGTACCAGTTCCTGAAATTATCCCGGCCGAGGCAAAAAAAGGAGGGGCCAGGATCATAGCGACCTCTCGAGCAGATTACCCCAACCTTCTTGATATTGCCCTGATCTTTCCAGGACTCTTTCGGGGGATACTCGACGTGGCAGCCCGAGCGATCGATCTTGAAATGGAACTGGCCGCGGCAAATGCCTTTTCTCAACTCGTACCGGAAGACCGGCTCTCTGCCGACTATTTTGTGCCGGAGATCTTTGATTTCAAAGTCGCCCCCGCCATTGCCGCTGCTGTTGCCAGGGCGGCCATTAAAAGCGGAACAGCAAGGGTTCAAGCAGATCCGGATAAAATATACGAACGGTTGGAAAGGCTTTCTTTTGAAGGAAAGCTCCCGTGTCTTTCTCCAGAACCACAAACCAAAGGCACGCTCAAAGAACAGGCCCTTGACCTTCACCGCCGGTATCAGGGTCTCCTTGAAATCAAGGTTAAGATTCCGGCAAGGGACCGTAACATCCTGAACCTCTTTTATCTCCCCCCGCACTCGGTCCAAACGTCTCGGGAGATCCAGGCCGATCCCGCTCTGATTTATGACTACACCGCTAAGAGCAACCTAGTCGCTATTGTCACTGACGGGAGCGCGGTGCTCGGACTGGGTGATATTGGTCCGCGAGCAGCACTTCCGGTAATGGAGGGGAAGTCAGTCCTATTTCATATCTTTGGCGGTGTCGAGGCATTCCCCATCTGTATCGCCACTCACGACCCTGATCAGATTGTGGAGACCGTCAAAAGGATCGCCACCGTCTTTGGAGGGATCAACCTGGAAGACATATCCGCGCCTCGATGCTTCCTTATTGAAGAACAACTGCGCGAGGAACTCGATATCCCTGTATTTCATGACGATCAGCACGGAACCGCGGTGGTTGTGGCTGCTGGATTACTCAACGCACTGAAGGTCACCGGGAAAGATATCAAAACCGTCAACGTGGTCATAAATGGCGCTGGAGCCGCGGGGATTGCCGTGGCCAAGTTTCTACTTTCCATGGGAATAAATCATATCGTCATGTGCGATTCAAAAGGGATTATTTACCAAGGGAGAAAAGAGAGGATGAATTTTGCCAAAGAGGAGATGGCAAAAGTAACAAACCTTGCCAAAATAAAAGGAGGACTTATCGATGCCCTTGCAGGTGCTGACGTCTTTATCGGTGTTTCAAAAGGAAACCTGGTTAACGAAGGCATGGTCCGCTCCATGGCACGGGATCCGATTGTATTTGCCCTTGCCAACCCTATCCCGGAGATCATGCCCGAAGAGGCGAAAAAAGGAGGGGCCAGTGTGGTTGCCACCGGACGGTCCGATTTTCCCAACCAGGTCAATAACCTCCTCGCCTTCCCTGGAATATTCCGGGGGGCACTCGATGTCCGGGCCAAATCGATCAATGAGGCGATGAAGATCGCCGCAGCCCACGCCCTTGCCAAGGCCATACCCGATAAAGACCTCAATGCTGACCATATCCTCCCCGGAGGTATGAGCTTTTCCGTGCCGCCACTGATAGCCGCTGCTGTAGCCCAAGCGGCCATCGAAACCGGAGAGGCACGCAAAAAGGTCGATCCGAAAGAGGTAGCGCGTCATACGCGAGATTTTATTTACGAAGGAGAGTTGAGGTTAATCGAGTAAGATGAATAAAGGAGGTACGCACTATGGAAATTTATCTTATGCAGCATGGGGTTCCGCTTCCAAAAGAGAGAGACCCTGAACAGGGCCTGAGTCCGGAAGGGACAGATCAGATCCGGGCGAGCGGCCGGGCGTTGAAACGCATGGGCATTAGCTTAGATGCCATCGTCTGCAGTCCCAAGAAACGGTCACAACAGACAGCAGCCATCGTAGCCGAGGAATTGGGTTTGGCAGCCGACAATATTATAAAGATCGACAAGGTAAAACCAATGGCCCCGGCAGCAGATACTGTTGGTTTCCTTAACGGGCTTTTGAACAAAAACAGCATATTGATTGCAGGCCACCTCCCCTCAGTCGCTGAAACCGCCTCATTCCTCCTTACGGAAGGGTCAAAAGCGGCGATAAACTTTCAGATGGGAGGTGTATGCCGAATTGATGTTGAAACGCTTCCGACCCATTCAGGCGTGCTGCAATGGTATTTAACACCGTATCAATTAAGGCTTCTTGGGGTATAAAACTCCCTAAAGAAATTTTTATCTGTGCCGATATATACAAGAAATATAATTTTTTAGGGACCAAGAAGAAAGGAAAAGCACAATGGCGGAGTTAGCAGAGACAATGGATCAGGCCGTAAAGGCTATGGTAGACAAGGAAGGGAAATATCTCACCTTTTCGCTGGCGAACGAAGAGTACGGTATCGGTATCTTGAAGATCAAGGAGATTATCGGTCTGATGCCGATTACCACCGTACCCCAAACACCCGAGTTTGTTAAAGGTGTCCTTAACCTCCGGGGAAAGGTGATCCCTGTGATTGACCTGAGGCTCAAGTTCGGAATGGAGTCAATCGATTATACAGAGCGAACATGCATTATTGTGGTGGAAATCGCAGGGAAAACAGGTCAAATTCTCATGGGGGTCGTTGTAGATGCAGTATCAGAGGTATTGAATGTCAAGGGTTCTGATATTGAGGAGACCCCTACATTCGGCACAGAGCTGGATACGGACTACATCCTCGGGATGGCAAAAATGGACGGCGGGGTCAAAATCCTTCTCGACATCGATCGTGTGCTGAATGCTGATGAAATCGACGTCTTGAACAAGGTGGCGTAAAGGCGCTCATTATATTTCTGTATTTCTGCCCGTACCCTGTTATTTCAAGCGATCGGCTCTGATCATCCACGATGGAAAGGAGTATGGAAAGTCGCTCTTGGGGGAGTCCGTCCAAGACCTTTTCAGCCCATTCAATAACCGTTACTCCATCTGCCGCCAAAATCTCGTCGAATCCTATATCTTCCAAGTCCGATGCCCCTTCCAGGCGATATACATCAATATGAAAAAGGGTAAGACGACCATGGTATTCATTTACAAGGGTATAGGTAGGACTCGTTATATATAATTCTTCCGGAACGTCCAATCCTCGGGCAATTCCCTGAACCAGACATGTTTTGCCACTGCCAAGCTCACCACTCAAGGCAATAAGGGCGCCAGGGAAAAGTTGTCTGCCCAATTGTACACCAAACCGAATAGTCTCCTCCGGGGAATGGGAGGTGTAGTATTGACGATTGACGATTGTCGATTGCTGATTTAGGTTACACATGATTTTCCCTAATTCAACGGCATTGAGTAACCAGTAGCTATGTTAGCTTCCTTATCAACGGAAGATACTCTCTTATCTCTGATGAGGACGCTGACAGCCGCTTCATCTCCTCCGGAATCACATTTATGACATCACCGGCCAAATACCCTATCGACCCCTTTTCCTTCGCTAAGTAGTCTGCTGCAGCGCCATGGAGATACACTGACAATCGTGTTGCATCCAACGGAGAGTATCCCTGAACCAGAAAGCCGGCAATCATCCCGGTAAGCACATCACCCATACCACCGGATGCCATCCCCGGGTTCCCGGTAGGATTAACGGTGATGCCACCC
>DAOVGD010000023.1 GCA_030672555.1 Desulfobacterales bacterium | reverse complement strand
CGGATTATATCATCTCCGTCTTCCTTTGTATTATCCTTTCCTCCATTCTTGGGGAGTCCGATCAGAAGTTGACCAAAGCTGAAGAGGTCGTTTAATTGAATCGGAAATTGAAAAAAGAGCTTTCCCTTTTCCGCCAAAGCGGTGTGGTTCAGAACCTGAAGTTGTTCTAAGACGTCAACGAACCTTTGAATTTCCTCCTTTGGTACTGCATCAAATGCCTTCCAAACTTGCAGCAGCTTCGTTGTCATTCCCTTAAGATCACCCTTCATCAGCATATTGATGTCATTGCTCGAAATGGTTTTGTTTAACATCAACTGCTTAAGCTTATGCTCCCACATCAACCCTGAACCATCAATAAGCGTCTTTACAAAATTAGGATCATACGTATTGGTTGATTTCAAGGCAATACTTGTCAATAATATCTTGATGTCGGATATAATCGAGGTTATCTCGCTGTCTGTTGTGCTTAGACTTGATGAAGCAAGCAGATTAAACAGTTTCACAAGGGACTTATATGGGGAAGAACTTCCAGAGGTGGTTACCAAAAGAGAAACAGGACCGTCTTCCACAGATTTGTGTAAGCTGACCATTTTCAAAATTGTTTGCGGTACTACCTGTTCAACTTTAAACAGAGAGACATTCCCTTTTTGCAGGGGGAACAGCGTCTTTACTACGACCTTTTCCCCTTTGATTAGGAGTACGGCGTTATGTGGGGAACTGGAATCGAGAACCCGGCCCTCTACGATCTCGTTTTTCTTTAAAGAAGGGCCTCTTTCTGTTCCGATGATATTTTGAATTTCAGCCTTTGCAGAAGATATGAGTATGTGGCTGATATCATTCAAGAGAGATGATCCTCGGCCTTCTTGACCTTGAATCCCGCTGATAGCGGAAAACGTTTTTCAAAGGTCTCCCATTTTCGAAAATTTCTTTTTCAAATCAAGCACCAATTCAACTTCACCAACCGAAATTGATAGCTGCCTGGCTATTTTTTCAGAATCAAGTCCTTTTTGTGCAAGGGCTATAATCTCTTTTTGTTGATCAACTACATGAAGCTTTGACGCAGTTTTTTTATCCTTCTCTTGAAACTCTTCGATATACAATTCTGCTCTGTTAAGAAGAAGATTAAGGCTAATGGTTCGGTCATCCAAATATTCATTCAATTTCCGAATAGTTCGTTGTTTTGTTTTTAACTGCGATTCAAATTCCTTAGCTACTTTTTCCGCATCTCTCAACACAGGCTCCATTACTTCTCTTAGCCTATCAACTGTTTTGTCGGAAATGTTGCCTGAGCTACGAATGTTGCCTGAGCTACGATGCTTAATCGTCCTAACAAGGTAGACAAAAAGGAAGAGTAAAACAATATCAATAACGAGTTGTCCGACTATCCAGAATTCCATAAGGGTATTTTATTGGACTTAAACTACTATATCTAGTACATGTTCTTGTGGTTTCTTATCCTCGGGGGTCTCATCTCCCCTTTTTCTCTCCCGCGCTGACCTTGCCTCCTGTTTTGAACCCTTGGATTCATCTTTATTGTTTCTAACCTTTTCAGTGTCTTCAAATTCTTTAACGCGATCCTTTCCCTCCACTTCTTTTTTCTTCTGATGTTGAGCCACAAGAATCTGGTTCAGTTCGAGGTTCTGCTCCTTTACACTCTGTACCTCTTTGACTGCGTTCCCTTGACTCAGGACAATGTTCATATTGATGGTACTGGACATCTCTAAATCTCATCCGGCGGCAATCTGTTCGTTCGATCATCTTCATAGGTTACACCAAAAGAAAAGACGTAAAATAGACCTTGTTAACCTTTCCGGTCTGTAATCCTTTATTAAGGGACCTTAATATCTCCTTCTTTATTTCTTCCCGAGGTGCAATGTCGGTTTTGCCGCCGTTGACTATTTCTCTAAGTAAGTTGTAAAGTCCCTCTCTTAAAAACGCTCTTTTTCTTTTAATTTCCTCGTATACCTTACTATTCGGCGACATTACAGAAATACTTAAGAACCAATAGGCATCATCTGTTCCCTTATCGATCGGAACAATAAAAGGCGATAGCGCCAAAGGAGGATCCGGCAATAACACTCTCGGCTCCACCTTCCCGCGAACACTGCCATAATACACAGGATATACAGGGTCTTTTTGTTTCTCTTTATCATACTCCACCTGGTGTCCCATTAACACGTATATTACAAACGTTGTGGCGATAATAAGGGCTATTGTAGAAACAGCGATTATATTTTTATTTAAATACCAAGGAATTACAGGAGTGGATGGTTGCTCGGATTCTGGTTCGGAAGTGTCGGCTTCGGTCTCTTCTTGTTCCTCTTCAAGTAGCAAATCCGCATGATCAAGCTCAACGGCCTCACTCTTTTTGTCGGTTGGCTCTGCATCGTCGATAGAGGGTATATCACCTTCTGCGCTGCCGGATTTCTCAATCTCTGCTTCGAGTTTACTTAAATCGTCTTCTATATTACCGTCTTCAAAAAAATCTTTATCTTTAAGCTCGTGATCCACCGGTTCCTCATCTGTACTCATAGTACGATTTCAAACGAATCTTTAATTTTATGATTGCCTTGGTATGTATCTGTGAAATTCTCGATTCCGTCAAATCCATAACACTTCCTATCTCCTTGAGTGTTAATTCATCATAATAATATAGAGATATAACCATCTGCTCTTTTGACGTGAGCGTCCTGAGAGCGGTAGCGATCACTTTCCTTAGCTCCATCCTGTCTACATGGTGGGCTGGTGTTTTATCTCCTCTGATTTGGTTCTTATATGATTCTTGTGATTCTGAATTATCGGAACCGGCTTTTATGAATTCATCCAAGCTTAGTATAGAATATCCCTGCACATCTGCAAGGAGCGCATGATATTCTTTAAGTCCGACCCCCATCTCCCGGGCAATTTCCACATCTTCAGCAGGCCTTCCAAGTTTCGCGTCGGTAGAGCTGATCGCTTCTTCAATCGCGTGAATCTTTTTTCTGATTGACCGGGAGAATTGATCCATACCGCGCAATTCATCTAATATGGCCCCTTTGATCCTGAATTCTGCATAGGTCTTAAATTGAATGTCACGTCCAGGGTCAAATTTATTTACCGCGTCAACTAATCCCAGAGTGCCTGCACTTATCAACTCATCAAGGGATATGTTCGGAGGGACCTTCATGGCCATCCTACCTGCTATGTACTTAACAAAGGGGGCATATTGAATGATTAACGCCTCACGATCCTCTTCGCACATTTTACGTGTTGAATTGCTGTAAAATGTCTCTCTGCTAACTTTTTGCATTATCATTAATCACAACCCTTTATAGGTTAATGGTTTAATAAGAAGTTACAATCTTCTTCCAAAAAAATTTTATGTTTCCGTCAGGAGGGGCTTCGCGTGATAATCTTGAAAGATATTCTGCTAATTTAATTATACTCCGGCTCGATACCGTTTCAGGATATAGCTGGATAATGGCCTGCTGTTTTTTTACAGCCTTCTGGAAATTATCATCCCGCGGGATAAACCCTGTATAATCTAAGGATATATTCCCCAAAAATCTCGTAACCGAACTACTTAGATTTTTGTATACGGATTCGGCTTCTTTCGCCCCTTTTGTCATGTTTACAAGTATCTTAAAAGTGTCGGTTCCATGTTTTGTATACATGACCTTAATGAGTGCATATGCATCAGTAATGGAAGTAGGCTCCGGTGTAACCACTACGATCCGTTCTACCGCCGCAATATTGAAATATATTACGTTCGAAGAAATTCCGGCGCCGGTATCAATCAAAAATATATCGAACAAATCATCTATGGTATCAAACTCACTTAAAAGATTAAGTTTTTGCCCCTCTGTCAATTGTGAGAGTTCTTGTATCCCGGATCCTGCCGGTATGATATAAATATCTTCAGGCCCTTTTGTAAGAATCGCGGTAATGTCTTTTTCTCCATTTATTACATGATCTATATTGTACTCCGGATTTAGTCCGAATATTATGTCAATGTTAGCCAGTCCAAGATCCGCATCAAGTATCAATACACGCTTTCCGAGTCTTCTAAAGGCGATAGCAAGGTTTCCCACTATATTGGTCTTTCCGACACCGCCTTTTCCGCTCGTGACAGAAATTACACGTGGCATTGCCGGTAATAGATGTTTTATCTTTTTTTGCGGCGTATTTGTGTTGTACAGACAGCTCGCCTCTTTATCCACCATTTCTCTTAAACCGCTTGCCTGATCCATGTTAGTTCTCCGTTTAAAATAATGAGGACGCAGATTTTCGCCGATGTCCGCAGATAGTTTTTTATGTTTAATCCTGACTATCTGCGTTCATCTGCGTCCAACATGTAAATTCGTGTATGCTCTCATCTCGTGTCAAATAAAAGACGCAGGACACCAATTTTCGATGCCGCCGCAATATCCTCAGGGACTCTTTGCCCATTGGTAACAAAAGATATCGGCGCCTTTATTTTCATAATCTGGTTTATGATAGCGCCTCTGGATTTTGCTTCATCCAGTTTAGTAAATACATAGCTCTGCAGTCCCAATCTACCAAAATTCTCGGCTGCCGCCTCCATTTCCGTTTCATTGGTTGTTACGCTCAAAACTAAATGCTTCTCAATAGGGATATCATCACCCAGCAATGTGATCAGCTCGTTAATATGATCGTAATCATAATGACTGTGTCCTGCCGTATCGATTAGTATTACATCTCTATCTTTCAATCGGCTTAACGCAAATCGCATATCTTTCTTGTTGAACGCAGGGAGACATGGAACACCTAAAATCCTTGCATAGGTCTTGAGTTGTTCCATAGCAGCCACTCTATAGTTGTCTATTGAAACAAGTCCGACACTCTTTTTCTGTTTCAGGCATAGATTAGCTGCCAGTTTTGCAATTGTTGTCGTCTTTCCCACCCCTGTGGGGCCGAAAAATGAAGCAATTATTTGTTTCTTGTTGTTTGCTTTAAATGGATTGCAGGTCTTGATTACTTTTAGTATCTCTTTGAATGTCCTTTCTCTCAGATGATCCAAGCCGTTCTCTTCGTCGTCTTTGAATGCACCGCTTTTTTCTAAAAACTGTTGAACAAACGATTCATCAATCCCTTTTCTGAGCAACATTCCGTATAAATTGATCACTCCTGGATTCATTTTAACTCGTCCCCAAATGCTCCCGGAATTATTCATGAGGTAGAGCATTTCCTTGATACTCATCAGCTCTGATCTTATTGACCCCGATAAATATGACTTTGCCGTTGGAGGAATTGCAGAATGTTCCGGCTTCTGTTCAGGGACTGCTGTTACTTCAAAAAGCAATTCGTTCGTTCCCACCGGCCTTCCATATTCACCAGGAAGCTTGCGAGTGTCCAATATCATAGCGTCTGCGCCAAGATCTTCTTTTACAAGAGCAATTGCATCTTGAATTGTCTTTGCCGTATATTTTTTAGGCTGCATCCTCAAGTCTAATCACTCCCATTGATTTAAATTGAATGTTGTTCAAAAGTTCTGCCTGTGACAATACCATCAATGACGGCGCAAATTGTTCCAGCATTTTTCTTAAATATCTCCTCAGCATGGGAGAGCAGAGAATAATTGGCTGATAATTTTTGGCCATAAAATTTTCTACTTCTTTTTTTACCGAAGCAATTATCGAGCCGGCAATTTTTGGCTCTACCGATAGATATGAACCATGTTCTGTACTCTGAATACTATTGACCAGAGCATCCTCCACTTGCTGATCCAGGGTTATAAGCGGAAGCATGCCATCCGGAGACATATATGGACTTATAATGGTACGTGCAAGTTTCTGTCTAACGTATTCAGTCAACACATCAGGGTCTTTGGTAAGCGGCGCATAATCGGCTAATGTTTCAACAATAGTTAGTAAATCTCGAATCGTCACACGTTCCCGCAGGAGATTTTGTAATACCTTCTGAATCACTCCGAGAGGAAGAAGGTTTGGCGTTAGCTCTTCAACTACTTTTGGGTGTGTCTTCTTCAGATTATCAAGTAGGTTTTGAACATCCTGACGTCCCAATAATTCATCCGAATGTCTTTTGATTACTTCTGTCAGATGGGTCGCTACAATGGTTGGATTGTCTACCACCGTATATCCCGCAAATTTGGCCTCCTCGCTTTTACTTTCAGGTATCCATAGGGCTGGAAGATTAAAAGCCGGTTCTACAGTAGGTATTCCATCTATTTTTTTTGAAACATCCCCCGGATCCATAGCTAAGAGGTGATTGATCATCAATTCACCTTTAGCAACCTCCGCCCCTTTGATCAAAACACGATATTCCGTGGGGTTCAACTGCATGTTGTCCCGTATATGAATAGGAGGAACCACCATACCCATCTCCATTGCAAATTGACGTCTTATGGCCCGTATCCTGTCAAGTAGCTCGCCTCCTTGTTCCCTGTCCACTAATGGGATGACGCCGTATCCCACTTCTAACTCTAAGGTGTCCAACAAAAGAAGATGTTCCACAGTTTCGGGGCCGGGTGGGGGTTCTTCAGCGGCTTCCTCCCTTGCAATTTCTTCTTCTCGAACAGTTTTTTCCCGGCTTACAAAATAAGTGCTCAGCCCGATTATCAAAGCGATAACAATAAACGGAAGATGCGGCAGGCCCGGTACAAGGCCGAAGAGAAAAATTATCAGTGCGGCAATATAGATTGCCTGGGGTTGAGAGAAAAACTGTTTACTTAACTCTACTCCCAGGCTCGACTCACTCGCCGCCCGGCTAACACAAATACCCGCGGCAGTGGAAATCAAGAGAGCGGGAATCTGTGTTATCAATCCATCACCTACTGTAAGTAATGTATAGTTTTGGGCCGCGGCCGCAAGTGACATCTTTTGCTGAAGTACGCCAATAATAAATCCCCCTATAATGTTCACAAGCGTAATAACTATTCCCGCGATAGCATCTCCACGAACAAACTTACTTGCACCGTCCATAGCTCCGTGGAATTCCGCCTCCTTGGAGATCTTTTGGCGGCGTTCGCGTGCTTCATCTTCATCTATTAATCCCGCGTTAAGGTCTGCATCGATGGCCATCTGTTTGCCCGGCATGGCATCGAGTGTAAAACGCGCGGCGACTTCAGCAATACGTACAGCGCCTTTTGTAATGACGACAAAGTTTATGACAACCAGGATGATAAACACGACCATTCCCACAACATAATTGCCACCCACCACAAAGTTGCCGAACGATTCTATTACCGTCCCGGCCGCGGACGATCCCTCATTTCCGTGCAAAAGGATCAATCGAGTGGAAGCCACATTCAGAGAAAGTCGAAAAAGAGTGGCGACAAGGAGGACTGTTGGGAAGGTGTGAAAATCAAGCGGAGTGAGAGTATACATTGCCATCAAAAGAATTATAATGGCAAATGTTATGTTTAAAGCAAGGAGTATGTCCAAAAGGGCTGTGTGAAGCGGTATAAGCATCACCATAAGGATGCCGACCATGCCGATCGCCATCGCGGCATCACTCCCGCCACCAAACCTGTCTGTCCAATCCTTGTTGCCGGCTGTTGTCTCCATTAGTTACTCCCCATTAACCGTCCTTTTAACTTATAAACATAGGCCAAAACCTCGGCCACAGCCTGATAAAACTGTGCGGGAACTTCATCCCCAATATCAACAAGCTTATATAGGGACTGCGCTAAGTCTTTGTTCTCAACAATCGGAATATCGTGATCCTCAGCTATCTCTTTTATCCTTTGCGCGACCGCCCCGGCGCCTTTGGCCAACACTTTAGGAGCATTCATGCCGGTGCTTTCATATTGAAGCGCTAATGCCAGATGGGTGGGGTTGGTAACAATAACATCAGCCTTGGGGACCTCCTGCATCATACGTCTTCTTGCCATCTGATACTGGACACTTCTGATTCTTGATTTTACCGTTGGATCACCTTCGGTCTGTTTATGCTCCTCTTTCACCTCTTGTTTGGTCATTTTGAGTTTCTTTTCAAATTGCCATTTTTGGAAAGCATAATCGGCAGCCGCCATAAAAATCATGGCGATAATTGCCCGCATAAACATCTTAAAGAAAATCTTCAGGATATAAATAAGTATGGAGGCGACACTGGTATCAGCTAATGGGACAAGATGTTTGAACTCATTTTTAATGGTCCAATATGCAATCACGCCGATAATGGCAAGTTTCCACAAAGATTTGACAAATTCATTCAGAGAGTTGGGCCCAAAAAGTCTTTTCACGCCTGCGATAGGATTGAACTTTGAAAACTTCGGCTTAATGGCTTTTACAGAAATGGCAAAACCTACCTGCATGAAATTAGAAAGGAGGGCTGCTACAAAAACAGCGGCCATAACAGGAGAAACAATAACGAAAAATTGCCCTATGACCTGATTTGCAATTTCTACACAACGGGCCATGTCCATATCGAGACCGGGTGTGCCTATCGCCAGGAAACTATGCTTCATAACCGTAAGCGTGTTTGTATAGATAAAAGCTCCGAAAAGTAATAGGCTCATCATTCCAACAAATATCACGCAGACAGAAGAAATTTCACGACTTTTTGCTACCTGCCCCTCTTCCCTCGCCTTTGTTCTCTTTTTTGGGGTCGCTTTTTCGGTCTTTTCCTGAAAACTCTCTTCAGCCACAACCTTATGCCTTCATTAAGTTCATAATATTAATTAACAATGTATCAAAATTCCCAATATATCCTTTTGTGACTCGGAGAAGAATCTGCAATGAGAGTCCAAAAAAGATTAAACCAACTACAATTTTTATAGGGAAAGCAACAATGAGAATGTTCATCTGGGGTGCAAATTTGGCGCATATTCCAAAAGCCGCGCTAACGAAAAGAAGGGCGGCAATGGCCGGCGCGCCTATTTTTATAGCCAATACAAACATACGGGAAGCTGTGTCAATAACTGTTTGAAAAAGCCCTTGACTCAATCTAATTGAGCCAACGTTAATAATATCAAAGCTTTCCTTTAACCCATTAAGTAGGAGATGGTGGCCATTTAAAAGAAGAAACACCAAAACAACAATCCAATAACCGAACTGGGCAATAATAGATGCCTGGGTTCCGGTCTGGGGATCCAGAACATTTATGATGGCAAATCCCATTTGAAACCCTATGAGTTGCCCTGCTAATTGAACCGCGGAAAAAAACATCCGGATCATGAGCCCGATAATCATACCTATGACGCATTCAGACAAGATAAGGTTAACTGCTGATAAAAGGGTTTCCGGGAATA
Source organism: Desulfobacterales bacterium (assembly GCA_030672555.1). Lineage (GTDB taxonomy): Bacteria > Desulfobacterota > Desulfobacteria > Desulfobacterales. The sequence continues at coordinate 6,180 of DAOVGD010000023.1, read as the reverse complement.
GATTAATATCAGGCTTTATTACAGAGCAAAGAATAACCGCGATGATAAGCGCCAGTCCCGCCTTGAGCCGCATCTGTACTATATTGCTACCAAATATGGGTAGTAAAAACAGGACAATACTTACCCGTATAAAAATCAAGATAAACGCTTTAATCTGTTCCGGTGAAAAGGTTAATAGATCCATAATTACCTGATATACATTGGCAGTTGCTCTATAATAGTTTTTGTATACGTCATCAGTTTATCCAGAATCCATGGAAGAAAAAACAGAAGTCCCAGCAGGACTGCTAATATCTTGGGTACAAATGTGAGCGTCATTTCCTGTATCGATGTTACAGACTGAAATATGCTAACCGCCAACCCGACTATAAGTCCTAAACCAAGCATTGGCGCAGCAGTCAGAATGGTTGTTTTTATAGCTTCTTGTGCAAATCCCACTAAAAATTCAGGGGTCATTTATCCTCCAAGAAAACCTTTGACTAATGAACCGACAATCAAATTCCATCCATCCACCAAAACAAAGAGCATTAATTTGAAAGGGAGTGAAATCATGATTGGCGGAAGCATCATCATACCCATTGAAAGAAGAATGCTTGCCACTACCATGTCTATAATCAAAAATGGTATATACAATACAAATCCTATGATAAACGCTGTCTTCAACTCGCTTATGATAAAAGAAGGTATTAAAACAGAGGTGGGAACTTCGCTTGGATTGTCCGGTTTTTTTATTTCAGCCATCTGTAAAAAAAGTGCTAAGTCACTTTTCCTTGTTTGTTTAAACATAAAATCCCGCACAGGATTTATTGCTTCTTTCAATGCCTTCTCCTGAGATATCTCCTCAGACATATACGGCTGGATAGCATTTTGGTTAATTTTTTGCCAAACCGGCATCATTATAAAAAAGGTAAGAAACAAAGATAGTCCTATAATGATCTGGTTCGGCGGCATCTGATGAGTCCCCAATGCTTGCCTGAGAAATGAAAAGGCAATAGCTAATCGTGTAAAGGACGTCATCATAATCAATATTGCCGGCGCCAGGGTAAGAATAGTTAAGAGTGCTACGATCTGAATAATAACGGAGACCTGATCAGGATTTTCGGCTTCTCCCAGCCCTATCCGGATAGTAGGAAATGGTACGGCTTCGGCACAAGGTGTTGCCGATATCAACAAAAAAAGTATCAGGATAAACATGGCGGAAAGCCTAAGTGGCTGTCCAGAAATGGCATCTTTTGTCCCGATACTGCGTTCTCCGCAGGTTTCTATCCTCGATCCCGCCTGGGCGGGACTACGCCTCCGGTAGAAACCTTTGTGCGGCCTTGTCTTGGAACAAAATCTACCATTTCTGGACAGCCACTTATGGTTCATGAATATACTCCTCCGTATCTACCGTATCCTGAGGCTGTTTTGCAGAAGACCCGATTTTTGTCAAAAATCGTATACTCTCTTGTGATACGCCCACAACCAGCTTCTCGCCCATAATCTCTATCAGCACAACACGCGCCTTCGGGGCTAAATGAAATGAGGCGATCATTCTAATGAGTTTCTCATCACCCAGAGAGTTCCTCTGGTAGAAAAACCGCTTTATGAGATAAAGAATTAATATTAAAAGGCCGAGCACGACACACAACGTGCCAAATGTCTTCAGGGTTGCTCCTAAGAGATCGGGTTGTGAAGCAGCTAAGGTGTTGTCTAATAGTTCGTTCATAATATATCCTATTTCAGGGACTTAATTCGCTCCATGGGGCTGACAATATCAGTCAACCTGATAGCAAATTTCTCATTCATTACAACCACTTCTCCTCGGGCCATCAATTTATTATTTGCAAAAATTTCCATGGGTTCGCCGGCGAGCTTGTTCAGTTCAATCACCGAACCGGGGCCTAATTGAAGAAGGTCATTAATAAGCATATCGGTTCGTCCCAATTCCACAGAAAGTTCCAACGGAATATCAAGTATAAAATCAAGAGGACGCACCTCGCCACCCTGCGCTGCTGTTTCTTGCGACACACCCTGTCCGGATGACTCTGAATTCTTACCCTTGCCGTCGTCTGTAAGCGCCTCGTCCCATTCATTCATGGACGTATCGTTATTGTCAGCCATCATATTATCTCCTTACTATTTTTTCTTCTATCTTTACTGCCCTGTTACCCTTTAGGACGCCGGCAAAGCCTTGAAATTTCGGCGCCTCTCCAACAGCGACAAGCAAGGTGTCTCTTATGTTCTCCTTAAGATTAATTACATCGCCAACTTTCAACTCTAAGAGTTCTCTTCCTGTTACCTCTGCAGTACCCAAACGCGCTATTACATTAACCGTCGCTTCCTCGATCCGTTTTTGCAGGCGTCTCTTCCAGGCAACATCTACTTCCAGCTGATCACTCTGAAATCCTGCGCTCAACTTTGTTCGCACAGGTTCAATAGTTGAATACGGTATGCACATCACAATATTTCCGGATGTCTGTTCCAACTCTATGTCAAACCTGATGACTATTACCACATCATTTGGGGGAACAATCGCGGCAAATTGCGGGTTAATCTCGGAACGGACAAAGGCCATTTTAACCTTGTGCACGTGTTCCCACGCCGATTCATAATCACGCAAACACATCATGATGACCTTTTTGATCATCTTGTTTTCTATAGGGCTAAAATCTCGTCCCTCTATCTTTACATCGCTTGTCCCTATCCCCCCTAAAAACGAATCTACCAGGCTGTAAACCAACCTACTCTCAATAACGAACATGCCATATCCACGTAGTGGTTCCATGCGGAAGACATGAATGCTTGTAGGAACCGGAAGGGATCGACTAAATTCTCCAAATTTAATTACATCCGTCGAAGCGATATTTACATCCGCTACCTTACGAAGAGCAGATGAAAGACTTGTCCTGAAGCTTCTGGCAAATCGTTCATTAATCACTTCGAGGGTGGGCATTCTCCCTCGAACTGTCCGATCCTGACTGGCAAAATCGTACTTGACTACGCCAGCAGCTTCCACAGGTAGATCTGTCTCGGTCTCGACTTCTCCTCCGGATACTCCCTGCAGCAGGCTATCAACTTCCTCTTGTGATAGAATATTGCCCATCTGTCGACCTCAAAATTACACGTTGTTTTACTGTACTACGAACTCTGTAAAATAGAGCGCCTGAACTTTCCCTGTACGAAGGACCTGGTTTATTCTAAAAATCAATTCATTCCTGAGCTGAAATTTACCATCCAAGCGGTTGACATCCTCAAACTTTTTGCTGGTGAGAAGTAGTAATACAGTATCGCGCAGTTGTGCTTTCCGTCTTGTCAACTCCTCTGCAACCTTTTCGCCGGGAACCTCTAACTCCATTTTCACCTTAAGATACCGTTTTCCGCCTTTATCAAGCAAATTCACTATAAAAGGCTCCATTGAATACATCACGCCTACTTTTGCCTCTTTTTCCGACTTCTCTGCTTTAGCTGCGGTATTTTCTTGGGAAGAAGAGGAATTACTCGCTGAAAGATAACGCAAAGCAAAAAAGGTGCCTCCTCCTACTAATATTAAAGCGAGAAGGCCTACGACAATCCACTTTATGGGGAATGTCGCTTTTGCCGGAGTCGGGGTCGAAGCCTCTGTTGTTTTTTCATTTGCTTCCTTTTCCATGAAACTGTCCTCCATCTTATTTAATTTCTAAATATAATTTCTACGCGCCTGTTTTTTTCTCTGTTGTCCCCAGTGGTATTCGGATATCGTGGCCGTGAGTCTCCAGCGCCCCCTACACAAAATCGTTCTGCCGGAATTTTGCTTTCTTGTATAAAATGATTTGAAAGACTCAAACCGCGGAAGAACGAAAGTTCCCAATTTGAGCGATACTTATCACTGCGCATAGGCACATTGTCGGTATGTCCGATAATAAGAATATCATTGCTCGTCGTCTCTATAATTTCTCCAATCCGTTTAAGAATCGGCAATATTCCAGGTTTGATATCCGCTTTCCCTGAGTCAAATAATATATTTGTCTTAAATGACATGACGACTCCTCGCGAATCATTATAAATATTAACGTTCACTCCCGCTTTTTCCAGCGTTGACCCTGCTCCGGAATCTTTCGATTGAGAAAGCATACTCTTGAGTTTGTTTCCATCATCAAGCAACATAGCTGTGCTTAGAGCCCCGGTGTGGATAATATGTTTGAAAGCGCGTACATTTTTTTCATTCACAAGCTCCAGTGGGCCAATTGCTCCTGATAAAACACTAAACATCCTTTTTAGAGCAAGGTTGTCCATGGCCGACATTGAAAGGAGCAATACAAAAAACGTTAATAGCAGCATAAGGAGATCACCAAATGTCACCATCCAGGCGTTCGGATCCATATCAGTCGCTTCATCTCTTTTTCTATTTCTTGCCATAAGCTACCTGAACTTAGCTCCACTTCGTTTCGCAATTGGTCGAGTAGTTAACTCGTCGAGTGGTCGAGTCGGATCTTGATTGCCCATCAGTCAACGAGATCAAACACAAATTTTTTGAATGTAAAAAACCGCTTCGGTCTATTTTTATAAAAACGGCTTATATGCCGCCATGCATTGGGGCTTATAATGATATCCACCCTTCTGTTTTGTTTTCTGGTCTCTTCTGTTACATTTGTGACATTTGGCTTATACGCGCTGCAACCATAAGCTGTAATAGTTTTGGGGTCTACATCCCCTTTTTCTATAAAATACCTGGCCACGGCAATGGTTTGAAGGCCGGTAAGCTTCCATCCCATATCTTCGTCTTGTTCTAATGCATTGTCTGTATGCCCGGCTATTTCTACATTGCTATTGTCTCTATTGATAATGCGACAAAGTCCATCTAAAATCGGAAAGGCGGATCTCTTTATTTTCAGTTCTCCTCTGTTAAAAAGTAATTCCTCTTGTATTGTAACAACATCTTGCTTATCATCCGACTTGACGGCGACCATGTCGATAGTATCCTGAGTAGGCAATGATACAAACGTTTGGACGTCTAATTGTTTCGTTTGCATAGGGGCCTTAGGCAGGGCCACATCCTTTCCTTTTCCTTTGAACACGGAAACACCGCCCGGAAGGATTCCAAAACTCCCGAGTAAGGACCCAAACGCTTTCATCTTTTTGCTTTCATCAATCACTGCTATGGCGTTGAGCAAAATAAAAAAGGCCAGGAGAATTATGAAAAGTGACACAGTCATAATCTGAATTAAACCCGAAGGCCGTTCTTCATTGCTCGTTTTTTTCTTTCTGCGTCCCATATTATTTAAAGAATGATTCCCTCATATTTGGCGGAATAAAAGCCTGTAGTTTTTGTTCCACGATTCGTGGATTGTCACCTCTTGCTATCGCAAGTATTCCTTCGATCATCATCTCTTTTATTAGAACTTCTTCTTTGCTCCGGGTTTTTAATTTTCCCGCTATTGGCATACAGAGTAGGTTGGCCAGTACTGAACCATAAAATGTGGTCAAAAGCGCTATTGCCATGGCAGGGCCAATCGTACTCGGATCTTCCATTGATTGAAGCATCTGTACTAATCCTATCAGGGTTCCGATCATTCCAAGGGCAGGCGCAAAGGTCCCCATAGTCGTAAAAATTGCAGCGCCGAGTTGGTGCCTGCTCTGAACAAATTCAATTTCGGTTTCGAGGAGGTCTCTTATCGAATCTGGTTCGAGTCCGTCTATGGAAAGTTGAACCCCTTTTTTCAGAAATTCTTCATCAATGTTTTTTATCTCCGACTCTAAGGCCAATATCCCTTCACGTCTCGCTTTTGTCGCAAAATCAATAAATTGTTTGATCATGTCGCGGACTGACTCTCTCTTCTTAAAAAACACGTTTTTTACAACGCGAATAACGCCGAGGACATCATTTAAGGGATAGTTAATCAGAGTAGTGCCAAGGGTCCCACCGAGCACGATCATCATTGAAGGGGCATTAACAAAGAGGCCGAGCCCACCCCCCATGAAGATAGCTATGACTACAAGACCGAATGCGGAAACAACTCCCAAAACGGTTGCTAAATCCATATAAACTCCCTTTTCACGATTTTATTGGAAGACTTTTCACTAAGTCGTCAAGTAAAAATAACTTATACATCTTGCTTGTCCTTTTGCTTGTTTTCTGTGTTCCGTCAAGGCTTACATAACTCGTTATGCGTGCCTTAACGCGCCTTGAAAACAAACAAAATTACGGCGCAATCTGTACAA